>DATFMK010000864.1:0-6572 GCA_035267005.1 Balneolales bacterium | reverse complement strand
GAGCTGCGAAATGATGCCGTACTCTGCGTTGAATTTAAAAATGCTTAATCAAGGTACCATTGTACGTTTCATGCGCATTTTTAAATTCGCCTTGATTGCAACAAAATTTCTTGGCGAATAATCAGGGTTAAACACTCCGTGTCCCCCCGTCGTGGTTAAAAATCCGTGAAAACGGGTCTCTAAAAATGCACTCTAACTTCAAAAGATGGCTGGATTCCAAGATCGTAAACATTAACAGGAACGAAAGTTAGCTGAGGTAGATAGGTTTGCTTGTCGAAGGCCAGGGTATTTTCCCGGTACCATACGTTTTTGCGATTCAATAAATTGAATACCGAAAAAGATGCAGTCACTTTCGAATGGTCGATATGGTGATGAAATTTTAAGCTGACATCTACCCGCATGTAATCGGGAAGTCGTTTGGGCTGTTTATTATCAGGAGAGGCCAATTGATTGGGGCCTCCTGTTGCAAACATCCAGTTTGCATAAAATTTGAAAAATTTCAAAAAGGGTACCTCCAGGCTTGAACTAATTTTATCACGGTGATCCCAATTGGCATAAAATCGTTTACCATTGTTTAATGCCTTATTTTGGAGTTGGATTTTTGAAAGCGTGTAGGCATTATTCCAGAGCAGTTTGCCAATGTGCTGTTGATATAAAAACTCGATTCCCCGAGCATATCCTTTATTGTTATAAAACCAGGGGGAATTTAAATCCGACTCAGGAAGAGCCCGCGTGTTAATATCATGCTGACGTAAATTTGCAAAATTCTTAATATAGGCTTCTACCTGAAAATAGGTGCTTTTATCGGGTTTTATGTACATTCCGCTGGTCCAGTAGCTTACATTACTCGGACCCTGTTTGTGCGTGGTTAAGATCCATAAATCGGAACTGGATTCATTATATAGCGATAAACGATGAATAAACTGATAATCTCTGCTGAAACCAACAGCAAATGAAACGGGACGATTGGGCAGGATTTTCATTTTTAGACGCGGTGAAAAACGAAAATAATGACCATCCGTGAAATAATGTGTCCTTCCGCCTAAATAGAAATTCACATAGTTAATATTCTTGATATCGTATTCACCGTAAGCATCAATTAAATTACTTTTAAATTTTTCCACAAAACCGGGATTTTGAACCGATTGCTCCTGATAGGTGATATCATAATAATGGTAAGTAGCTCCGAGAGTCCATAATCCAAGATTGGTTGGTATTTCAAAATTCTGATCAATCTTAAAATCACTTAAATAATTTTGATTATGAAACGGGTAGAGGTAGGATTGAATCCGGTCGTTTCCTGCCTGACGATTATACAGAAAATCCTGTTTATAGTAATTGGAATGGTAATAACTGAATGATACTAATGTATGACTGTATTTATCATTACCAAGTGGATTCGTATAATTCAAACTTGTGGCGACATTTCCCCAATCATTTTCGGTCGTATAATTTTTTAATTTGAACCGGTCTTTGAAATTCGGAGAGTTACTGACGATGACATATTTATTGGTGCTTTCACGCGTATAATCACCACCGACATAGGCGCTTAAAGAAATTCTGGAACCTTTTTGTGATTCATAAAGCCATTTGGTGTGAAAATCATAATAATCGGCAATCGGTGTTTGTGGAAACGAAGTCTGCGTATTATAAACTTTAGGATTGACCAGCAGACTCTTGTCACGATTCACATTCAATCCCCAGCTGATTAATCCCTTATTATTAAACCAATTGATAGCATTCATATAAGAATGACGTCCCGAAATAATCCAGCTGCCTTTTCCATGAAATAACGAACCTTCAACGGTGCCTTTGTAGGCGGTATTACTGAGCCCAACCGTAATGTGTGTATTATTTTGAGAACCGGTGCGGGTCATTAAAGATAATGTTCCTCCCAAAGCACCCTCATAACGAGCTGGGATAATTCCATAGTGAAAACCTACCGTTTGCAGGACATCACTATTAAAAATATCAAGTAATCCAAAAAGATGACTTTGATTGTAAATGGGGGCTCCATCGAGCAAAACACGGAGTCCGTCCGAACTACTTCCTCTGATATTGATGCCTTCATGTAATCCTACATTAAGTGAAACGGCTGGAAAAGTCTGCAAGGAACGAATCGAACTGCTTTCACCAACCGGAGAGAATGTCCCAAGTTGAATAATATTTTTCAGGGCTTTATTGAGTGGCTGGTAATAAGAATTACCGGTGATGATGACTTCTTTACTCTGAAAGGGTTTAGGGTTCAAGCGAACCGTGATATCATTATAGTTACGTTCTTTTTTCTGAATAGAGAGCGATTGTTTTTGATACCCAATAAAAGAAATATGTAAGGTTAAGGAGTCATCATGAAAGAAAGAGGGTTTTAAAGTGATCAGAAAATTTCCGTCCTCATCCGTGTTTGTCCCGGTTTGGTCCTTGCCATCCTTCCAGGTTAGTGTAGCAAAAGGCAAGCGCTGACCGGTCTCGTTATCCACTACCTGTCCGCTTAATTTGATATCCCGACTCTTATTATCCTTTTTCATTTCATAGAGAAGGATTTGTTTATGTTGCCGGTCGATTCGCACACCAATATTATGTGCAGCCAATTCCTGATGAAGACTGTCGATACACGTTGTTATATTGGGGTGATAGGGAATTTTAACATCAGCTATTAAAGCATCGCGATATAAGAAATGATAATTGGATGCGTATTCAATTTTATTTATAACACTATGCAGTGACTTTTTTGGGGTTGTTTGTGCATCAGCAGAATAAATAGTAACGAATAGCATTAGAATAACAAATCCGGAGCGAATAACTCCTCTCATGCAATTCTCCTATTTAATGGGGATAAACTTGTATTTAGCAGAACCGACCTTTTGGAAATGTCCACTCAAAACAAGGCCTAAGTTTTTCAAGCTTTCCTGTAAATTTTGAAGATGAATTTGACCGGTTATTGTTTCTGTTAAAAATTTATGAGATAAATTATTCGTTAAAATAATAATATTGTAATGTTGTTCCAACTCATCAAAGACCAAAGAAACTTTTTGATGGCTGAAAGTCATTACATTTTTAAGCCAATCGAGATAGGTGGATTTATTTTGCTTTTTGGGCTTCAGTAACTTCCCTTTTTGATTAATGGTACAGCTTTCTCCAGGTTTTAAAATAACATGTTTGTGTGTTTTTTTATTCTGAAAATATACGGATCCCCTTTGTAGATAAACTTGTACTATATGGCCCCAATCGCTCACGTTGAATTCCGTGCCAAGAACTCTGACTTCTCCGGATCCTACCTCTACGATAAATTGTCGATTGGGATTATGAACAACATTGAAATACGCTTCTCCATCCAATTTATATTTCATATCAGAAGTGGATTTATGGAGAAGATATAACCTGGAGTAAGGACGCAGGGTAATTTTGCTTCCATCTGATGTGGTATAAATAAATTTCTGTGCCTGACTTTCGGCTATTAATTGTGATCCGGCTTTGGGATTAGTGAAATAATAAATTCCCAAAAAAACGAGTAAAACTGCAGCTGCCGCGGTCAGCCATATCCGAAGAGTATGATTGCGTTCGTTATTTCGATTATCTAATTTATGAACAGGTGCTGAAGCTGTTTCCTGATGCTCAATATGTTCCTCAATGGAAGACCAGATATCGTTGGAGGGAAGCGGGGTTTTTCGTGCTTTCTCCCTTTTGTAATTACGATATTCGATCAGATTTTGGAGTAAGTCATCCTCAGATTCACGTAATCCTTCCGAAAACCCGGACTCAATGACTCTTCCGAGCTTTTCTACAATTTTAAAGTCAATATGTTTATTGGAATTAGAATCCATGATGATTTACAAAGAAAATATAGAAAAATTTATATTAGTAAATAATTGCTTTAACCAATTAATTATTATCCTGCTTGATATCCCCATTTTTTAAATTAACAAGGAATTTTTTGGGGAAATTGACAAACTTCAGTAAAGCATATCCATTTCCATTTAAATTCACCGTTCCAGTGAAACTTTGGTCTACTTTCGTACTATCGTTAACCTGTCGGATTTTAACATCATAATTCAAAACTCCCGTAATCGCATTCTCAAGATTTTTGTCATGATACAAGGAGTCTTTACTTATGGTGACATTTATAAGTTTTAATCGTAAACTGTATTTCTTATGAAGTTGCTGATTCGTACTATCGGTCATTTGAATTTCACCATAAGCAGTATGCGATCCGTTCAGTGTAAGCGTATTCGAGGCGTCCTGTAAACCGGAAAAATAAAGGGTGTCAATTCGACTAAAGGTGGAATTTTTCTTTGGGGTTTTCAGAGTTCCGTGACGTAATCCCTTATAATCAATGGATTCAATTTTAGACGGTACCGGAAATTGCAGATATACACCTAATGTATCTCTGAAAATATATTCCAATTTCAGATGCAAGGTCTTGTCAATATTGGTTGTATGCAATTCACGATTAAATTCTACAGTATGAATACCGGTTTTAGGATTATAATGAATACGAAATCCGGAATCTTTACCCCGGTTATCCCCGCTATTATCCCCATTGTCCTCATTACTGCCGGCAATGTAATCCGTGTTTTCAGTATTAGTTCCACTCCGACTGTCGTAATGAAAACCAGTGGGAGTAATCGTACCCGTTAGATCATACATGCTCGACATCAAACCATCGCTGTTACTGGCGAGTGATTGACTAAGAACATTATTAGCCAATTGAACGTCTTGTTCATTAATGGCTGTTTTATTATTTGTCTTGGGATTAACCTGTGTCGGATTGTTTTTGCACGCAACGAGACCAATAAGGCTAAATGCCAGAATTAATAAACCTATTCGGAATTTTAATATGTTAATAAGTGCAGTCACAATCTTGAATCATTAAAAGTGTATTTTTTTCAAGATTATATTAATGGATATTTCTAAATGCTTTATCTCTAATATTAATACACTTGAATGAGTCGATACCCCTAATTTAATAAAGTCACAAATTAATATTCTTTGAATTCGGAAAGTGCGCTTCTCATATCTTTAAGCGCATTACCCATATGATTTTCTATCGTTTTAATACTCAACCCTAAAGCATCTGCAGCTTCCCGGTAAGTGAGTCCTTGCATGAAGCAAAGTTCGAATACCATACGACGTTTCTTTGGTAAATCCTGAATAGCCGAATCGATGGCATCCATTAAAATCTTTCTTTCCGTATCGCGAGACGGGTCGTCATCGGAAGCCTCGTCAGGCATTTCTTCGCTTTTATCGAACTTACTGTTATCCCTAAAATAATTCAAAGCTCGTGTATACCCAATTCGAAAAAGGTAAGCACGCAAAGACTTATGTTCATCAATATCCGTTCTCTTTTCCCAAATTATGATGAATGCCTGCTGTAAAATATCTTTGGCTGAGGGTGGACTCATCCCTTTACCGATAAGCATATAGTATAATTCGGCATGATGAAGTTCATAAAACTCCTTAAATGCTTCTTTATCGCCATTTTTAATACGGCGGTAAAGATCCACTTCATCCAAATCGGAACTGGAGTTTACAGCAAGCGCTAATATAATCCATTCTATGGGTATCCAAATGTACATATCTTAATGAATCAAATTACGATATAGCAGTCAAGCCCAATGTTATTAATCATCAACTTTCTCAAAATTCTTTTAGGGACTGATTCAAATATTTTGGTTACTTCGCAAAAGGAACGGTTATAATTTCGGGAAATTGATTGGTAAAAACGAATAAAGCGTGATTATTTTCGAATGAATAGATGGAATGTAGATTTTTTAATTATTTTCCCCAATTAAAGATCGGGAAAAATGGGATAATGAATTATTAGTGTGTGATTTTGAAATGATCAGACTTCGTAAATATATATTTTAAACTTCAATGCAGAACCCGACTAAATTTCGTAGTTCTTTTGAGCGTCCTTAAAATTGAGGAACGAATAATTTTTTATAAGTTATTAAATTTACAATAGGATATGTATTGTTTCTTTTTGGTTACGTGAATCATTCGGGTAATACCATAAAATCGTAACCAAGTTCGTCATCTCGAATCCGCTCGTTAGGTGGGAGATCTGCTGAATGTGGATAAGCGTACGAAATAATTATTATGAAACAGAAGTATAAAAAATAAAATGCAGTAGGAATTCATAAATTTGTGTTCGAAATCTGACGCAAATCCCTTTATGTTTCCAATTAAAGCGTAGAACGACCGAGAAATGCGCGGCTCAGTGTAGCCTCATCAATATACTCCAATTCGGTCCCCATAGGGATTCCATGAGCAATACGGGTTATGTTGATACCTAATGGTTTCATAAGTTTGTGAATGTAATAAGCCGTGGCCTCCCCTTCGGCATCAGGGTTCAATGCAAGGATGATCTCTTTAACATTTTCATCCGACTTTACGCGTTCAACGAGTTCCTTAATACGAACGTCGTTTGGCCCGATGTTATCCAGAGGTGAGATGACTCCACCAAGTACATGATAGCGACCGTTGAATTCGTTGGTTTTCTCAATGGCATACACATCTTTGGTGTCTTCTACCACACAAATAACGCCGTTATTCCGTTTTTCACTTCGGCAAAT
>DATFMK010000863.1:0-4917 GCA_035267005.1 Balneolales bacterium | reverse complement strand
CTGCCTGGTCCCACTAACCGTTTTTCCACTCACTTCCGGAACTTCATACCCAAGGGATGGCTTTTGCTGTTTAATACCAAATGCCGTGACAACCACATTATTCAATTCCTGAACTTTTGCGGACAGCTTAACATTGATCTTGGAATTCCCATTTATAGCGACGGTTTTTCGATTATAACCGATAAATGAAAAAACCAATGAATCAGCATTCTGAGGAACAGATAAACTATACTTTCCTTTGACATTCGTTGCCGTACCAATTGTGGTACCTTTGACAAATACATTTACGCCGGGTAACGCGGTTCCATTACTTTTATCCGTAACTTTACCCGTTATGGTTCGATTCTGCGCGTATGTTTGGGTTAATCCTAATCCAAACAATAATAGACATATCGTTATTATTTGTAGTAAAGCTTTTTTCATTTGATTTATTTATAGTTATTAAGTTAAGTTACTTATTTATTTAACCTTAATAGCGCTTCCTTCCTGAATTATTTCGCAAAAAGATTTGATAAATTATCTATTCTTCATTTAAAATTATACATGATTATATATAGACCTATATCAGATACATTATTATTGATTCTATATATAATTATATACTAATTTTTACATAGGATGATCATAGAGAGTTGACATACACATATTATATATCTTTTATCCTCCAACTATATATTTTGCAAATTTAGGGAAATAATATAACCAATTATATCCGGTAGGCTCAAATAAATTTATACAAATATTGATTTTATTTGCAATGTAATTATTATCACAAATACTATTTATATTCGTAAATTATTATTTATAAATAATTTATAAAACTGTACATAAAATAATTTTAAATAAATTTTATTATTATGGATATGTATCATAAAAGGCTTTGCAAAAGCAGTGATTTTGTTCAATATAAAAGCCTAAGCGATTTCGAAACCGAGAAAATGCAGCTGTTGGGCGAAAGAACGGTTTTGCATCGTCTGCTACAACTGTGACGAACTAAAATCGATACGAATCGTATGTAATTCTTCTTTATAGAGGTAAGAAATTTTAAAGTGATAAAGATCACAAATCGCTTTTACAATGGCTAACCCCAAACCAATAGAATCCCGGTTCGTACTTGCTTTCTGAAAACGGTTAAACAACTTTTCAATTTTAATTTCAGGTTCCTGACCTGTATTTGCTACAATAAGAGATTGATCAGTCAGGATGTACTGAATATCTCCGCCTTCGTAATTATGTTTGATGGAATTGGATAATAAATTATTAAGCAAAACTTCTGCCAGGTAATTATTTATTTGCAGGATAACGTGATCCTGTATATCCACTTTAAAATCAAGTTGCTTGAGTTCGGCGATATCTTCGTATACTGCTACCTTATTCTGTAGCAGTTGAGAAAAATCAATGGGTTCGTATTTGGGATATTGATTATTCTCTATTTTTGCCAACAATAACAGGGCTTGATTTAATTTGGCAAGTTTCCCAACGGCATCATAGGCATCACTTATTAACTTCATTTGGTCAATTTGGTCATGCTCCCCTTGCATGAGTAATTCAATTTTTGATTTAATAACCGATAGTGGTGTTTGAAGCTCATGCGATGCATTTTCTGTAAATTCTTTCAAATTCACATAATCCTTATGAATTTTACTGATCATACGATTCATTTCCTTGTTCAGGTCCTGAAATTCCTGAATTTCAGTATTTGGAAAAGAAACCTGACTCCCTCCCGATGTCAAATTATATTTCTTAATATTGTTTAACGTCTGATAAAAAGGCTCCCATAATTGATATAAAATTCGATTGTTCACAAAATAAAATCCGATAAAAAGTAGAATAATGAGCAACACCTCGGTTAGCAGAATCGTAATAATTAAATCATCGTGCTCTAATAAGGATTTGCGGATGGTTAAAATATAAGGCTGATTTTTAATCGTAACGATCGTCCGATACTGACGAAAAGGAATTACCTCATTTTCTCCCCTGCTGAAGAGTCGAACATTATGAAAGGATGAATTAATCGTTTTGGCTTTAGAAACCTTTTTAAGAGATAACAACTCGTTATTAAAAGGAAGATGTGTCTTCTTTTGTGCCCTTAACTCATTTAAAATAAGTTCTTTTTGATTTATTAAAGCTTCATCAACAGAATCAATCATCAAATAGTGAAAGGCGATTGCAAAAATGATGGTCCATATGGCAAGTATGAATAGAAATAATGAAAGATAGTAACGCCTTGTTTTGGTAAGAAGCTTCAAGATATTATGAATTTATAACCAATTCCGTATACAGTTTCGATATAATCTTTCCCATTAATCTCCGACATTTTTTTCCTCAGATTCTTGATATGTGCGTAAACGAAATCAAAAGAATCTGCCGAATCCATATTATCCCCCCACAAATATTCTGCGATTGACTGCTTCGTTATCACCCTGTTTTTATTAGATATAAAATAATACATAAGGTCATATTCTTTACGGGTCAGTGACAGTTTAGTTTTTTCAATAAAAATTTTCCGCTCATCAGGTATGATGGTTATTTCATTGAAATTTTGTTCTTTTCTGCCGCTGAAAAACTTACGCCTCAGAAGTGCTTTAACCCGGGCATTCAATTCAGACAAATGAAAAGGCTTGGTCAGATAATCATCAGATCCTATATTTAAACCTTTGATGCGATCTTCCAGTGAACCTTTGGCTGATATAATGATTATACCGGCATTCGACTTTATGGCTTTCAACTCCTGAATAAGGGTCAATCCATTACCATCTGGTAATGATATATCCACGAGAATACAATCATAATCATAAACATGGATCTTCATATTGGCCATATCATAATCATATGCCAATTCACAAATATATCCCTCTTTGTCAAAATAGCGCTGAATGCTGTCGGCCAGCGATTCCTCATCTTCTACAACCAGTATCTTCACAGATTATATCCACTATTTTAATGTTATCATCTACAGAAGCAATTCTTTTAGCTATAACGTACTAACTCCGAATTATTCTATACGGTTTTTTATAATGACTTTATTAATTCGCGATTTGCCCTTCGCTGCATGAGTTGATACACTTTTCTTGATAAAATTTTTAATCGGGGATCGGCCTCTTCTTCAGCTATCGGTGTAAAACAAGCGATTACGTAACGAATCCTGCCATTGTCTACAATACCCACATCATTCGTCCAATAACGCCACCAGCCGGTTTTATGATAAAACATAACATTTTTGGGTAATCCGGCAGCTAATTTCGTCGTATCACGCTGACGGCCAAGAAAAGTTTTCATCTGCATACTAACCCATGGATTCACCAGTTTATTTTCATAAACTTTGTACATAAAATCGGCCGCATGCAAAGCACATGTCACGGTTCCTCTGATTTTTTTATATCCGGGGTCTTCATATTTTCTGCTCAGGAATTTCCGGGTTACTTCACTGCCATACCATCCATTATCATGAATAAGCTTATTAATGTTAGGTCTTCCAGCCAAATCAATCATGCAATTTGCAGCTGAATTGTCACTTCTCGTTAACATAAGGTCGAGCAGATAATTAACCGTAACCGTGTCACCATCCTGCAATAATGGTCGGGGATCTGTACGAATTTCTTTAACACTATCAACCGCGTTAGGAAATCGTACGACATAGGACGTAGTTAATGAATATTTCCCTTCACTAATTTGATGTAACACTTCAGCCCCAACATACATTTTATAAACACTTGCCGGATAAATGAAGTTATCATAATGTACGCCTCCAAGTTGTGGTTTCTTTCCCATTAAATCGATCACCGCAAATGATATTTGCTCGGTCCCATCCGCTCCAACATTATATATACTATCTAATTTTACCGATTTTACGATTTTCAATAAGGAATCAGAAAGGGTTGGATCAACGTTATAATAGGTCGGTACGGTTACCTTTTGAGCAATAGCTGGTTTTACATTTATTAGCACGAGCAAAAACAAGATGTAACAATATTTCATAAACATTATTTTTTTGTTTAAAAACCGAAAGCGTTTACAGGATAGGAATATAGGCTTTCTGAGGAAATAAAAAACAGGGGAATCAGCACTTTCTGATAAAAAAAGCCGTTGTCGAACGACAACGGCTTTTTTTATCAAATTCTAATCAATCAAACTTTTTTCTTTTTCTTGTGCTTCAGAACCTTGGCATCAATATAAAAGATTGTTTCCTCAGCAATATTCTTAACCTGATCACCGCCCCGTTCCAGTTTACGGATCATCGAAAGGAGGGTCAGGCAATGGTAAATTTTATCAGGTTCTCTTTTAATTATGGCAGCCAGCACTTCATTGGCATTAGCATTTACTTCATTAAGGATTTCATCTCTTTTGAAGATAGAACGAGCCAGTTTGGAATCTTCATGTTCAAAAGCCTCGGCCGCATCCTTCAGCATATCTTTCATGGTATCGAACATGACAAGCACTTTACTTTCATCTAATAACTCTTTTTCAAAAGCATTATCTACATCCATAACCAGTCTTGAAATTCCATCGGCGATATCACCCAGACGTTCGAGATTGTAATTAATTTTCAAGACCGCAAGCACAAAACGTAAATCTACCGCAACCGGACAAAACAGGGCAAAAATATCTTCACAATCTCTATCGAGTTTTAATTCGTAAGCATTGACTCTCTTTTCGTTCGTTATGACTTCGTGAGCCATATCATCATCAAAGTTCACGAGAGCTGTTTCACATTTATCAATTTGTGAATGTACCAAATTCCACATATTTAAAGCTTCCGACTTCAGAAGCTCTAATTCGGTATGTAATTGTGTCATAAAAACACTCCCCTTTCAATAATTAACTAAATCTCCCGGTGATATAGCTTTGTGTCTTCTCATTTTTCGGATTGGTAAATACTTGTTTTGTATCACCATATTCTTTTAATTCGCCCAGGTA
>DATFMK010000862.1:0-3397 GCA_035267005.1 Balneolales bacterium | reverse complement strand
AGGGTTTAAATACATACAAATTTATTTCTTGTGAATCGTTATGTTACTTTTCAGCGATGATCCCGAAAGTTTTCGGGATTAACGCTACATTCCACCGGATTCTTAACCCGAATTATTCACATAACCCATAAGAAGTAATATATATCATATTGTTAATTAAAGTACTTATAAAAAATAAACCGATCCTCGATTTTGAAGAAATTTTTTGGTGAATAATCCGGGTTAACGCCCACTTTTCTAAGGCCGGAACAATCGAAAGATTCACTTATAATTTTAGATTGATCTGAAAAAAATTATATCGAGTTCACGTTAACGGTTCATTCATCATCTAAATTTTTGAAACACAACTTATTGGAATCATTCTTCAGGTCATGTAAGTTTTCAAAAGCATTAATAACACTGCACTTGTCACTTCCTTTTCATAATTTTTTATTATATTAGTTACTTATGCTGCCGGGTATTGATAGATATGTCATAGTTATTTATGCGATCATTAGCCCAACAGAAAAAAACAATAGCTCACCCGATTTATAAGAATATCTTCACCATGAAAAATTGGATTTCGAGGGAGCATTTAGGAACCAAATGGATCATCAGCTTTGGTTTTTGGATCCTGCTGGGTCTCCTGTTTGCCAGTAAATCTTACATTTATAGTTTTATTATCGATCAGCCTATTTACTGGTGGCGTGCTATCGATTTTACCATGCCTAAAGCCATTGTCTGGGGTGCCGTTACTCCCATCGTTTTATGGTTTGCGTCAATTTATCGCATCGAAGCTCATAACTGGGTGAAAAACCTATTAATTCACGCTGCCGCCTGTTTGGTTCTGGCTCCTTTTTTAGTCATGTCTTCATTTCTCATCGATTTATTGGTGAAATGGATTGGAAGCGCATTACCGGATAATCCGTCGTTCGTTACGGCAGCCTTCAACGCTCAGATATTCGCAAATAGTTTTGATAATATTTTAACTTACATCATAATTGTTGGTATGTATCATGTCTATGAATATTATCAGCGCTATCGCGAACGGGAATTAAAGGCAGCCAAACTGGAAGCTCAATTGGCCACTGCCCGGATCGATCTGTTAAAAGCACAATTGAATCCTCATTTTCTTTTCAACACTTTAAATGCTATTTCGATCGTTAAAGACAAAGATTTGGAGATGGCTGATCAAATGATCACCGATCTTTCAGAAATGTTGCGTTTCATTATGGATAATATCCATAAGCAGGAGGTTACGCTTCGCGAGGAGATCGATTTCCTTGATCGGTACATTTCGCTACAAAAGAAACGCTTTGAGGAGAAACTCGAATTCAGTACGGATATCGATCCCGGTTCCTGGAATGCAATGGTTCCAAGTCTGATTCTTCAACCACTTGTCGAAAATGCTATTGAGCATGGTATCCGCAATCACACAGATGGCGGTAAAATTGATATCAAATGTGTTAGGGATAATAATCATCTCGCTTTCGAAATCCGGGATAATGGTGCCGGACTTCAAAAAAAGCCGAGTCGAAATGGCAAAGGTATCGGAGTTTCAAATACGAGAGAACGGCTGAATGCATTATATGGTTCTGATTATACGTTCGAATTAGAGAACCGTGACGAGGGAGGTGTTTCGGTTACTTTAAAAATTCCGTATCGATGGGATAACAACTACTAAAGGCGGATTTAATTTAATAAGGATAGATGTATGATGTACAATGTATTAATTGTAGATGATGAATCGCACGCCCGTGAACGGCTCAAAAAATATATAAAAAGTGATTCTGAACTGAAGGTAGCTGGTGAATGCAGTAATGGCGTCGAAGCCGTGGAATCCATCAGTAAACAGCAGCCTGATATTGTTTTTCTTGATGTTCAGATGCCCAAAATGGATGGTCTTGGGGTAATAGAAACGGTTGGGGCTGAAAATATGCCTGTTGTCATATTTGTTACGGCTTACGACCGGTTTGCCATTCAGGCGTTCAAGGTCAATGCGATGGATTATGTATTGAAGCCTGTGGCCAAAGACCGCTTTATAGAGTCGATTAACCGGGCTAAGAATTCCATTCAAAATCGAAAAAACGGTGAACTAAATAGACGTTTGCTTAATCTGCTTGAGGAGATGAAACCTCAAAAGCAGTATATCGATCGAATCATGGTCAAATCTTCCGATCGCATGTATCTTATCAAAACAGAGGATATTGACTGGATCGAAGCCGATGACAACTATGTAAAATTACATGTCGGACCCAAATATCACCTTCTTCGTCAGACGATGAAGAGTCTGGAGGATACGCTTGATCCTGATATCTTTTTGCGTATACATCGATCGGTTATTGTCAATATGGATCGTATTAAGGAGATTCAGCAATGGTTTAATAACGAGTATACGGTCATACTCAAAGACGGAACGGAGCTGACTATGAGCCGCGGATACAAAGATAAAGCCAAAGAAATGTTCAAAAATTTTAACTGATCTTACTGATTACCCCTCCCTAACTTTATTGGCCACATTATTTTACAACTCCCCCCAAAGCTATTAGCTGTCGGACTCCAACTCCTTACTTTACCTGTGTAATGGATAACACCTGATGTTAATGTGAAAAGGAAGAGCAAACTGGTGGTCCGGATTGTTGAAACGAGTCATAACTTTTTTTAACTAAATCAAATACTTGGCAGTATTCGACAGCAAAATTCAATGTCTCGTTTTCAATCCGGGCCCCGTTTTCTCAACCGAAAACAACGACGTCTTTATCCCAACGTTTCTTTGACTTAGTGAAATTTCAAGATAGCTATTACCCCATTTGGGTTCTTTAATGTGAATTCAAAAAAAAATCAGAAAATCACAATTGGGATAAGAACTTTGATTCTGCTTTAAAGATTTCCAACTATGTTCGAATTGACAATCTAAAGCGCTGATGAGATTTAATAAATATCTCCAAGAAGCCTATGCAAAACCGTTCTTTTGCTCAATTCCTAATTTTGCAAAGCCTTCTCCAATTGTGTGATATCGAATCTGATTTTTGGTGAGAGAGCTTACCAGCATGATCAAGAAATCAGTTAGTATAATAAGAAACTTTTTTGAACTCATACTATTAACTCGATTTATAACCTGCGCGTAATGCGCCTGATTGTGATAAATCAGCGACACCGTCAAAATCAAGAGAGGCCAACAAGAGCTTGAGTGGGTCTGATGGATCTCTGATGATTTGAGTGATCGAATACCTCATCTCAGCCCCCTCATAGCCGGTCTAATTCTACTTCACCGGCTTGAACCAACTCGTCATCTCAAATTTATCAGTTCATTTATCAGTCTAACCCAACCCACCTGCGGGACATCAAAGCCAGGATGATGTCCCGCTTTTTTTTATGATTTTTAAAATACGTTTTTTTATCACAACCAACAAACAAT
>DATFMK010000861.1:0-2156 GCA_035267005.1 Balneolales bacterium | reverse complement strand
AGCCTCTTTTAATGACGGATCTTCATCCAATTTCGTTTGAAATTCTTTGGGAACTACAAAATCCGAAGTCTTTTTCTTTTTTACTTTCAAACCTTTTTTCTCAACTTCAACGGCTTCTTTAATATAGGCTTTGAGGATAGGTTCCAATTCAATAATTTCACGAACATTGGTAAACCGGATCTGACGCCCCGCCTGTACGTTCCTCGTCTGCTGGATAAGAATGCCCTCCGGATCTTTTAGCAAAGCGCCTTTATGAAACAGAAGTGCACAGTATTCCTTAAAACCGTGTATTAAAACCACGTTTTTCTTCTTATAGGTGTAACAGGGGTGCATCCATTTGTATTCTTCGGTAAGTCCGCAGTCGAGAACGATCGTTCTCAATTGTTTAAATTCTTCCTGCCAATTTGGGGCCTTGTTTAAAAATTCATCAACTTTTGGATTCATTATATTGGGTTAAAGATACTACATTAATTTGTAAATGGTCTTTTCATGGTTCTTATGGGACAAATGTGGCAGTCACACAAGTCACTTTTATCCCACAAATTATTTTAAATTACTTTACAGTTTCCTGCAACCGGTAATTAGGCATATTCAGATTGATCGGTAAATCCGGTAAGAGCCTAATCCGAACTTTAGTTGCCGGTATTGATAATCCGGAAGCTGGATCCACTAACCTGGTCGCTATTAATTAAATTTCAGGAATGATTGTTTCCCTTGACTTAATTTAGTGAAGATACTAATGTGTAAGCGTTGTGCGCCAATCTTATTGTACAAGAATTGACGGTTTTTTAACTCCAATTTGATTTGGTTATGAAATGAGCATCAGACACAAATATATTCTTATTTATTTTCTTTTAGTAATTCTGGGGGGATGTAATTCTGGGGAGGACGTATTGCCTAAAAAGAATATTTCTGTTGCTATAAATAAATATTTCAAGCCTGAAAATATTAACGATCCTGATCATACCCTGCAAAAGAAAATTACGGATATTTATAGCAAAATAGTGGATTCTCTATCTTCGGTATATGGATTTACGTATTTCCCAAACTATCGGGTAACTAAGAAACATAAAGCAACTTTTGTACTCACCGGAGAGTTTGGAGCTCAGCATAATAAGATACCCTGGGCTAAAAAATATTTTGTAGAAGGGAAGCTTTGGCATATGAGAGATTCACTTAGTTATCTTGCTTTTGGATTATCTAGTGATTCGACAACGTTTTTATCCGAGATCATCAGGCCGAGAATCACTCAATCAACAGGGAAAGAAATCCCGTATTCCATGATTCGGGTAAGCTTGAGTCCACCGGGAATGGCATTAATCAACTTCGTGCCATACGGACATATTTTAAATCCTCAAAATGGTCCGGATAGTTTAACAAGTTTCTCAGTTAACAGGTACATCAGTGCAGAAGGGAAAAAGGATAAACAAATTGCCCATATCTTAACCAATCTGATGAATAACGTTTTGGTATTTAATCAACGTCGCAGAGACCTGCACTTTAAGCCTGTAAAAAAAATCCGGTATAATTATTACCCCAATTACCGGAATCAAACTACGCAGAAAGCTCAATATATTGTTGGAGGAAGATTGGTGGATAAGGGCGATTCCTGTCGATTGATAATATCCTTTAAAGGTAAGAAACTCAATCCAATGCACCGGTCTATTGATTCGGTTATATCATTTAACAGATCAGGGGTATTGAAACAAGAGGATTATAGTGAGATTATTCTTCGCCTGTCACAGATATTAAAAGTTAAAGCATTTCAAAGGTACGGGTTTTAAACAGACTTACATTGATCACTGTTTTATAATCTCATGCTGGGTTGAGGGCATTTGCCCATAACAACAAGAATATAAATTAGTTGGCGGAATAACCAGGCACACTCCTGAGGTATTCCGCCATGTTGCATTTATTACAATATCATACTGCCGCCATTGAGATAAGTGAAAAGGATACGTGGCTGCCATTCACCGAGCCCTTGAGTTTCGGGCCCTCGTAATTCTGAGGTGTATTCTTTTACTTTTTATCGGAATTTGAAGTCGATGTAGAGTCTTTTAGATTCTTCATAATGGTTTCGTTCACAATAGTAAGTTAAAAATTATATTGCTGTCTGCATTGCAAAATGATAATAATGTAAAACCGGTGTTGTAGTT
>DATFMK010000860.1:0-4817 GCA_035267005.1 Balneolales bacterium | reverse complement strand
CACCGCGTTGCTCGCATCCTCTCTCTCCTCGCAATGACCCATTTTACGTTTTTACTGTTGCAAACGTAATGAGTGTCATCACGAGGATGGAATGAGGCGCTTTTTGCCGAATGAATGACGTGGTGATCCCCTTCCGCAGTTTTGCCATAAGCCGGTTCAACGGCAGGTGATTGCCCCAAAATAAATTCGGGATTCCTTCGTCACCGCGTTGCTCGCATCCTCTCCCTCCTCGCAAGGACCCATTTTTCGTTTTTACTGTTGTAAGCGTAATGAGTGTCATCACGAGGATGGAATGAGGCGCTTTTTGCCGAATGGAAGACGTGGTGATCCCCTTCCGCAGTTTTGCCATAAGCCCGGTTCAACGGCAGGTGATTGCCCCAAAATAAATTCGGGATTCCTTCGTCACCACGTTGCTCGCATCCTCTCTCTCCTCGCAATGAATGGTACTTAAAGCTCCGGCCTAAACAATGCTTTTTCCAAATCTCCCGAATGCTCATTATATTAATGATTGAAAATCAGGTTCAATGTGCCGATTGAGTTTCTCACCCCTAAACTTTACTATTTTGGAAACCGATCAGGTTTATAAGAAATCATTATTATACGTAATTACACTCATTTTATTGGGATTTTTCACATCCCCAGCTTACGCGGGACCACCTTTTCGAACCGATGATCCCGGATTATTACCTTATCTGGGTGGTGAAGCCTATATTTTTTCCAGTGGTACATTCGATCATAGCGGGGCTGCCGGTGTGGGACCGGCTGTTGAGTTTAACTATGAATTTTTGCGCAAGGGATTTTTTCACATCGTCTTACCGCTTGCTTTCAATGATCCCAAACATGCGTCTTCCCATTTTGGCGGCGGAGACATCGAACTCGGATTCAAATATCAGTTTACGGCACAAAAAGGATGGTTTCCCGCAATCGCTACGTTTCCATTAATGGAAATTCCGTCGGGAAAAGCCTCAAAAGGACTGGGTAATGGGAAACCTCAATATTATATCCCAATATGGCTGGAAGAAGATTTTGATCACTGGACAGTTTACGGCGGCGGCGGATATTGGTTTAATCAGGGAATAGGGAACAAAAATTTCGATTTCACCGGTATCCTTGTCCAATATAATTTTTCGGATGAAGCGTTTCTGGGGATGGAATTATTCCACCACACACCATCGGCTATTTCCGCCCGTAATCGCACCGGAATCCATCTTGGTGGCGGATTCCCGATTTTTCACAAAATCCAGTTTCTTTTCTCCGGAGACCTGGGAAACGGGATTACTTCCTACAAACACTTTTCCTATTATGTCGGTCTTCATTATATTTTTGGAGGTTAAATACTGCCACCATATTTCCTGAAACTTCGCATAATTCAACAAGAGGATCCGAAAATCCGGGATTTGGAAACACAAGTTGTTGATTATTCTATTAAATTCGATAATTTACATTATTCATATTCATCATTAAAGAAAGACTATCATGAGGAAAGAAGTCCATATCACCCCGGCCGATGATCAAGAAGGCTGGGATATCAAAATATCGGGAAATGATAAAGTTGTTAAACACTTCTCTTCAAAAGAAAAAGCCGTTCAGCACGGAAGACAGTTAAACATACATATTGGGGGAAAATTGATCATTCACGATGAATCAGAAAAATCTGATTGAATCTCAACATTGATATCCTGCTACCATTTTTAATTATCGCAGATAAATTTATCTGATTGTAATATCACGCATCATTAAAAAGAGGAAATCTTCTCATACGGGTTTTAAGGTATAAATATCTAATTACAGAATTTTGTTAATTGTTTAAAATACAAGTTCTGTTTAAACAAAATTTTAAAAAAAGGTTCCCGATCATTCTCAGGAACTTTACCATTTATTTACCTTCTGTAACTTCCACGATTTCATCAGCGACAAGTCCGTGAGCCACTCTGTGTACTGCTTCTGCAGCTTTTTTAGAAGCCTATGCAAAACCGTTCTTTTAATCAAGATATCAAGTATCTGGATTCTAAAATCTAAAATTTCAACATGGCATATCCTTTTAACTGATAGATCGCAACAGTAGTAATTGCTGATAAAGCTCTCTTAATATTGTGGTTCAAATAGGAACCGTCATATCCCATTTCTGCGAGGGCCTGTGAGCAAACATATAATTTGGCATGTCCCTGATTAGTTAATTCGGTTAACAAAGTATCATTCGGATTATTTATGTGATAAATTTTTTGATACAAACTATCCGCAACCGTACATGCCGTAGCCCTACCCGTCATGATTCCGACAAGATGTATGTGATCTTGTTTGACTCCTGCATCATGCAGCAAGTTGATCATTTTTGCCATGTGTTCCAGTCCGAAATTAACCTTTTTGGGATGATCATTTTTTACAATGAAGAAGAGAATCTTGTAATTCATTGTCGTATCCGGTTGTACCGCAACCTGCTTAAAATAATGTTCCTCTCCGTATTTTTTTATGACCGGATTGGAAAAAGTAAAATGTACGGGTCCTTTCGGGGGCATATGTGGACTGCTTTTTTTCTGACTCTGAGTATTCGATTGACTCTGACTACAGGCTGCAAAAAGCAACGCCACACTTACCATCAGCCAAATATTTTTCTTCATAACAATTCCCACAGATTAGTGATCGAGTTTAGTTCAGTAAAACCTTTCTTCGTTTCCAAAAGCCTAATTTGGAAACATTCCATTATAAGAGTAATAAAAACTTTTGACAAAAAAACAGCACTTTATGACATATTTCATTACCTATACTTTTGGGAACCTTATACTTAGCTTTAATTTAACTGTAGAAAACGGAAAGACATCAAACCTTTTCTTGTTCAATATGAGTTATTCATTAAATTTTCCCACAAAAGTGTTGCTTATCACAATAATTCTATGAAAATTTGCAACTATAAATGAATAGAAATGGCGGGTGCAATCAAATTTTAAAGCTTTTAAAATCAGCATTTACAGACAAAAAAATATAGATCACTTACCTTATTTATAATATTGTTAAATAACAGTATTATATCTATAATCATATAACTCCAATTGACCATTATTTGTGATCATTGAATGATAGTAAATGCTAAAATCATTTTAGAGGCTTTGAACAAGTTTATTAATTATTTAGCAGTCAAACGGCAGACAATAATTATTGAATAATTAGTATTTAAAGATTAACTTTCGTGCCAGCTGATTTTAAGTGTTTTTACGTAGATACAAATACATGGTTTCCAAGTAAATAGATCAAGAAATAGTATTAGCGGCATAATTATTTAAATCGGAGCACCGGTTCATAGCTTACTTATCATTTTTTTAAATTGTTACATTCATGAAATTAAAATGTAATCTTCTTTATTTATCATTAAAATTATACACGACTATAAATGAGTCCTGTCAATGAGAGGTAAAAATTTTCAATTAAATCCCATTTATATTAGTATAATTTTTGTTCTGTTTTCCATTATATGGTTTCATTTCACTAGTAATTTGTCCGTCTCTCATTCGATGAATGAACATATTTTAGTGGATAAACAATTAATGTCGGATATTGTTTATTCATTAATCGCCGGTATTAATTTATTTGTATTTATTAAATGGCAAAATGATCGGTTTTTGAAGATCATTGACAAGCTTTCGAATCGGGAACACGAATTAAAAGATGCCCTGGATAAAGAAGAGATTCTGCTTACGGAAGTACATCACCGTGTGAAAAATAATTTAGCCATGATATCGGGTTTGATGGACTTACAATTGCTACAGACGGAGGATGAAGATATACGCTATTTATTGACAAATATCCAAATACGTCTAAAGTCAATTGCTCTGGTTCACGAAACGCTTTATCAGGATTTCCTCTCTTCAGAAATTCGTATCGACGATTATTTGCATGGACTGATTCACAGTATCCAAAATCTGTATCAGAATGTGGATCAGAATATTGAATTGAATATGGATATTGAACCCCTTAGCCTGGATTTGAGTCATGCAGTCCCATTTGGATTATTAACAACAGAACTGCTGACTAATGCGTACAAGCATGCCTTTCCGGATAATCGAAGCGGACGTATCGACATACAACTTAAGAATTTAGGCGATAATAAATATAAGCTATACTTTAAGGATAATGGTGTGGGCCTGAATGATAATCTGCTTACCGACCAACCCCACACATTAGGATTTAAATTGATTCAAACGCTTACCAAACAATTAAAAGCGCATATTAAACTGGATTTAGACAACGGTTTTGGCGTCTCTCTGGTTTTTAATAATCCTACAAAAATCCCGGCCATGGCCTCTAAGGCTGGCTAACGCGGATTATTCACTTAATTTGTAGTCTCGAAGCGAAGCCTCTATTTACTACTTTTCCCTTAGGAAGTTGAGGCCAAAGATATAATTTAAAGTAATGTGAGGTTTGGATAAGAATCGCAGAGTTGTAATAATTACATTGAGAATACGAGCTGTGAAAATATAACCTATCTTGACGACGGACGACTGACCATAGACGACACAGAGCTGTTTTGATGCCTAAAGCATGATTCCGATACCGAACTCACGTTGATTATACGGTTTTTCAGAATAAATAATGTTTAATTACTATCAGAGCATTTCTCTGTCGCCGGTGGTCGGTGGTCGGTGGTCGGTGGTCGGTGGTCGGTGGTCATAGAATAATCTAATTTAACGGCTACTTTTATTAAGTAGATAGATTATAAGCTTAAACGAACCTCACGTTATTTAAAAAACATTTCTCAAAGGAGTCATCGTCGAACCTGCTTTTTGGGTGAGAGATTTTCCAAACGTGGACATGAAACAAAATAG
>DATFMK010000859.1:0-5950 GCA_035267005.1 Balneolales bacterium | reverse complement strand
TGGGTATCTCCTTTTTCACCTCAATAATTTTCTTCGTTCCGCGAGTAAAAGTTAACAACAGCAAGGGACTGATGAGCAGGAAAAAGATCCCAATAATGTAATAGGTATCATTATAAGCAAGAACATTGGCCTGTTGGATCAAAGAGTAACTTAAAGCTTTGAATCCTTGCTTTTGAGCCGTAATTAACGCTGAACCGGTTCCAACAAAATGATGTACGGTATTGGTATACCATTGCTGAAAATCCAGATTATATGGATTCAAGTGAGATACAAGGGTTGTGCGATGTAACGCGACTCTTCGATCAATTAAAGTTGTGATTAAAGCTACTCCGAAAGATCCACCCAATTGCCGGACCATGCTTAAAACCCCGGAACTCTCCGATAATTCCTGCCCGAACATCCCCGTTAAAGCAATAGTATTTATGGGTACAGACAAAAATCCTAATCCAAGTCCACGCAGGATTAAGGGCCAGAAGAAATCGTAGGGACCGAATTGCAAGGTTTCGTGGGATAACATCACACTGAAAATGAAAAACAGAATTATTCCGATGAATGCTAATAATTGAGGAGGTACCTTTTTGCGTAGCAATATTCCAATGACCGGATTCAGTATAGCCGCTGTTAAAGCTCCCGGAACCATGATTAACCCGGTTTGCAGTGCGGAATATCCCAATAAATTTTGAGTAAATATGGGAAATATAAAAACAGAGCCAAAGAGTCCGACTCCCATCATGAAGCCAAAGAATGTTGCTACGGCAAAATTCCGGTGTCTGAAGATGCGAAGATCAACAACGGGAGAGTGATGATATAATTCGTACCATAAGAATAACAGGATTCCAATTATGGCAATAATTGTCAGAATTACTATGAAGGATGAGGAAAACCAGTTATCTCGTTCACCTCTTTCCAGAACGATCTGAAGAGAGCCGAATCCTATGAACAAAAACAGAATTCCCAGCCAATCGACTTTTCCGGCTTTTTTGATGTTCTGAGGAATCGGCACATTAATAAGGGACATCAAAACGGCGATGATTCCAATAGGTATATTAACGTAAAAAATCCAACGCCATGTAAACGAATCGGTAAGCCAGCCACCCAGTGTCGGACCAATCGTCGGACCGGTGATAATCCCCATGGCAAAAATCGCATTGGCCAGTCCTAAATCCTCAGGGGGATAACTTTCAATCAGAATAACGCGTGCAATTGGCATCAATCCACCGCCGGCCAATCCCTGTATAAACCGAAAAGAGATAAGTTCCCATATACTTGTAGACTGTCCACACATAACGGACGCTATCACAAAAATAATTATGGAACCGACAAAATATTTCTTTCTTCCAAAAAAGGCCGCCAGCCATCCGGCCATCGGTAGTATCACCACATTGGCAAACACATAGGATGTTACTATCCAGCTTGCTTCATCAAGATCGGCGCCCAGATTTCCCATGATGTGCGGCAGCGCGACATTTACAATAGAAGTGTCGATCAATTGCATCATAGCAGCAATAATCACGGTAACCGAGATGATTATCCGTCTTGAATTGCTGATCATATAACTTTTTTTCTGCGCCATTTACGCTTCGAGTAATCCAGATCTCTCCGAATGTTGATCCTGATGCCTGGGATGGATTGCATGAGGAGTGGAATACTGATTGACAAAATCATTCCATTTTAGGACTGATAAAATCACCAGATTTTCATTTAATGAAGTTTTGTCAAGTAATTTGGAAAAGAGTGATTTTATCGTTCAGCTGGTGTTAGTCACTTCAAGTAATACCTCTCTTAAATATTTAACTATTTATTTTAACCAAATAGTTAAATTTATATCAATCATATTAAGAAAACAATGGCTTTTTTGAGAATTTCAATAAGACTTTTCATTACCCAAAAAGGCAGAAATCGGTTTATAAATTGTTAATAATTTAAATAAGCCTCCTATAAGCAAGTTTGGAAATCATTAAATACATTCATACATTTCAATATGTCAATGAATGATACAGAAGACCAGGTTGTTAAGATAGCGAAAGCATTATCAGATAAAACGCGGGTACAAATTGTACGGGAGCTTTCGAAAAAAGGCAAAATCACTTGTACTGAAGCAGGTGAAATAGCCGATTTATCTCAGCCAACGATGTCGCATCATATAAAAATACTCGTTGATGCCGGTTTGTTATTAACCGAAAAACATGGCAGACATGTCAGTATTTGGGTGAATCGTGCTGTCGTGCAGGATTTTACTTTTTTACTTAATAACATGACGACGGCATAATTTTTTGATCTCATATATTGAAATATTTAAATATATGGATTTTTGGTAAAGACGACTGACCATGGAGCCTGTGAAAAAATAACAATGCAAACGACATAGCACCCTAATTTTCTATTGTTTTTGAGTTTTGTTGAAGAGCCTCTCTCCCTGTCGCGGATTTATCCGTGACAGGGAGAACTTGTCCCGAATCCTTTCGGGAGAATGAGAATGGGTAAGCAAAACGAAATTGCGCGAAGTACCTAAATTATTTAAGGTATTAAAATTTGATTTTTAGCTTTTTTAAAGTTCCTGTGATATATGTGTTCCCTTATAGATCGTATGAAATCATTTTAAATGGTCAAATGAACGTATGTTAATACTACGTCACGGCATCTAACCTAATCAATATTCATTTTTTTCAACCGTTTAAACTATAAAATTAAAGAAATAGATTACTTACTGATATGGCATTAGATTTATTACTATCTGAATATCAATTGGGATCCCTAACCTTAAAAAACCGTGTGGTTATGGCGCCAATGACCCGAAGCCGCGCCTTGAAAAATATTCCAAATGAAATGATGGCGGAATATTATCGTCAACGTGCTTCTGCCGGGTTGATTATAGCAGAAGGAACGCCTCCGTCTCCTCATGGATCAGGATATCCCAGGATTCCGGGTATTTACAATGAAGAACAGGTTACAGGCTGGAAGACTGTTACAAACGCTGTCCATGAAAGAAATGGTCATATTTTCCTGCAAATCATGCATACCGGAAGGGTAGGTCATCTGCTAAATTTGCCTGATGGTGCACATTTAGTTGCTCCCTCCGCAATTCCTGTGAACGGCAAGATTTTTACTTCAAAAGGAATGATTGAAATGTCTACTCCCAAAGAATTAACGACAGGAGAGGTAACGGATGTTATTGAGGATTTTGTGAAGGGTGCAGAAAATGCAATGGAGGCAAACTTCGATGGAATTGAACTACATGGTGCAAATGGATATATCATTGAACAATTTTTGAATCCTAATACAAATCATCGCAACGATCAATACGGTGGTAATCTGAAAAATCGCAGTCGCTTTGTTCTTGAAATAGCAGAAAAAGTATCAAAAGCTATTGGGAAAGATAAAGTTGGGATTCGTTTTTCGCCTTATGGCACAAATAATGATATGCCTGCATATTCTGATGATGAGGTGGAGAAAACGTATGCTTATCTCTCTGAAAAACTAAACGAGATTGGGATCGCTTATATCCATATATCAAGACCGGTAGATAAAACAATCCAAAATATCCGTTCAAATTTCGATAATACGATTATTCAATGCGGTGGATTAACAGCTTCCAAAGCTGAAAAACTTTTACAAGACGGAACTGTTGATTTGACTGCCTTTGGCAGGCCCTACTTAGCCAATCCAGATCTTGTAGAACGTTTTAAATCGGACGCCGTACTGAATGAACCGGATCCTGCTACCTTTTATTCCCCCGGAGAAAAGGGATATATTGATTATCCGATGTTGGAAGAGGTCTGATCTCACAAAAATTGTTACGATCTAAAAAAACGGCAATATCTAATTAACGCGACTTTGAGATAAGTTTTTCATTTAAGATTTCGGACATTAATCGGTTGTCCGTAAACGATGGACTTTTCGTTACAGTTAACATATTAACAAATCATGTTATTGTTTTTATGTACTTTAGATAATTTTTTATTACTGTTCAAAGTATCCTGAAAGCTACTGTCTAAAATCTATTATCAGTCGTCATGTGTTTATTTGAAATTTCTTTTTGTCGAATCTGCGTTAGTTATTTGTATTTCTTTTGGAGGAAATAAATGACGTGGTCTTCACCGGCAATATTCAGGTGAAATTTTAGAAATTTGGCGAATGGATCTGCTGTGATGAATATTAAACCACGTATGGTTTCATTTGGAGTGAGATCGGTCCGGCGCAATGCTTCCGTACTCCATTGAAAGTGCCGGGCACTGAGCGAACGCACAATATTGGCATGTTGTGCTTCCCGCTTAGTCATATACGTGTTATTCTCTATTTCACTTCGCTCATGTTCTCTTCTTTGTCGGGGCGGCGGTGGATTAATGGCACTTGAAACATCATAAGCAACATCGAGCAAGGAAGAGGTGGCATTGAGAAATTGATCGGTTGCCATATCGGCATCTTCTTTATGTTTTTGTTTATCAACGCGAATCAATTCTTTCTCCGGATTATGCGCATATACAAGTTCATGACGAAACATCGACAATTCATGTCCGAGTGAGTCTTTATAAAAATGTGTATAAGTAACAGAATAAATAGAGTCGGGGATCACAGAAATCATGGAATCCGATTTATTAATGACTTGAAGATCATACACCAACAGGTTGTTGACCTGTTTATCAAAAGCCAGTGCGGCACCATATTTATGGCCATCAATTCTCAATACCTGATGTCCTCGTATCCATCTCTTAAAATGATGATTATCTACAGGTTGTAATCGATAAACCGGGATCGGACTACATTTTGTAAAAATAAACACAAATAGTAATAAACTGTTTGTCGTTAGAATTCGAATAATTTTTCGATTCATACCGTTTTGCCCCTTGATCTATTGCTTTTTTTATAAGATAAGGGTTACGATTTATAAGTGGCATAGCATTTTGATGTGATAAAGTGAGTGGTAATGGAAAAGGAGAAAGTAAATCAATGAGTTTTCATAATTTCATCGTGCCGGAACCGTTATATTTTTTGAAATTTTATTTGTAGCAGGCTGTTAAAATGAACATCAAAAATCATATCCTGAACGACCTCAATTCTTTTTCCCTGGTTAAATCGCCGAATGTGGGTGGTTTTTTCCAAACGGGTTTGCCGGATACGATCGTTTTACATTACACAGCCGGACCATCTGCACAATCTGCTATTAAAACTTTGACCAGTCCTTCAGAATCTGTATCTGCACATATTGTTGTGGATAGAAAAGGAAAAATTACACAGCTTGTTCCATTTAACAGAATAGCATGGCATGCGGGTAGAAGCCGTTTTAGAAACCGAACGGGTTTAAATACATATTCGATTGGCATTGAGATTGTTAACGCAGGTCGATTAAAAAAACAAGATTCGGATTTTATATCATGGTTCGGGAAAAAATACCCGATAGAAGAAGTCGTTGAAGCAACACATAAAAACGAGCAAAAGCCAAGCTATTGGCATCGTTTTACCTTGGATCAACTAAATTCCGTTTATAAACTCTGTTTGCTACTTGCCGACAACTATTCCATCCGGTACATAATGGGACATGATGAGATAGCACCGGGACGAAAAATTGATCCCGGTCCCGCTTTTCCACTTGAGGAAATTAGGAATCAGGTGCTTTTTAATAGTGCCCAATAATCACTATTTAACGGGAGTTCGAAATATAATCATCTCAAAACAGCGTCTCGAAAGGAATAGGTTACTTTGAAGATTTCTCCCTCCGGTCGAAATGACGCGAATGGGCGAAGATGATGTCGAGGTTTAAAAAACATCACTCAAAGATGTCATCTCGAATCCGATTTTTGGTTGAGAAATCTTCCAACTGTGGATATGAAACAATATGAGTCTATAATTATATCGAATTCACGTTAAGCTAACAACATGACATCCAAATATAAACCAATAACGCACTTTGCCCTTAAATCGAGATTCCGGGTCGGGGCCCGGAAAGACGTCG
>DATFMK010000858.1:0-22701 GCA_035267005.1 Balneolales bacterium | reverse complement strand
GCCGATATAATCAATATTCAAACTGGACGTTATGAATAGGCGTTTGCTTTTGCTTACGCCTATTTTTGTCTAAAATGAAAGTACATGGATTTATTTGAGAAAAAAGACAAGAACTCAACCAAGCAAAAATCAACTATACGGGAACCCCTGGCCACCCGTATGCGGCCGAGAAGCCTCGAAGAATTTGTCGGGCAGGAGCATATACTTGGTGAGGGAAAGCTGCTCCAAAGAATGATTAAAAGTGGAATCATCGGTTCGGTTATTTTCTACGGTCCGCCAAGTTCCGGGAAAACCACACTTGCCTATGTCATCTCACAGGAAGTTAATGCCGAGTTTGTAACATTAAATGCTGTTTTAGACGGGATTAAAGACCTTAAAAAAGTTGTGGAGAGAGCCCGGGATCAACAAAAGATCAATGATAAAAAAACGATTTTATTTGTAGATGAGATTCATCGCTGGAATAAAGCACAGCAGGACGCACTTCTTCCTAATCTGGAATCCGGTTTATTGGTTCTTATTGGCGCCACGACCGAAAATCCTTTTTATTCGTTGGTGGGGCCGTTATTATCCCGCTGCCATTTGTTTGAATTATATCCATTTGCGAGTGATCAGCTGGAAGTTATGATCAATACAGCCTTATCTGATGAGGAGAGAGGTTTAGGGAAATATCAAGTTGAAATAGATGATGAAGCACGGGAGTTTTTAGCGGATTATGCCGGCGGCGATATTCGAAATGCTTTAAATGCTCTTGAATTAGCTGTAACAACGAGTGAGCAGAATAAAGACGGAAGCCGCCATATAACGCTTGATCTCGCAAAAGAGTGTTTTCAGAAAAGAACCATTAAATACGATCGCAGTGGGGATGAACATTATCATTATGCTTCGGCATTTATAAAATCTATGCGTGGTTCTGATCCCGATGCTGCATTATACTGGCTGACGGCTATGATTGAAGCAGGGGAAGATCCCAATTTTATCTTTCGGAGAATGTTGATCTTCGCTTCTGAAGATATTGGTATAGCGGATTCATCCGTTCTCCGTCTGGTTAATTCAGCTCATGAAGCATTTACAAAATGTGGTATGCCGGAAGGATGGTACTTTTTAGCTCATGCCTGCATTTTTTGTGCATTGGCTCCCAAAAGTAACAGTACCTCTGCCGTTTTTTCTGTGATGAATGAGATAAGAAAGAATGGAATTGGAAATGTGCCCGCTCACTTAAGAGACAAAACAGCTAATAAGCTGGAGTCGCAATATCTTTCCAAAGAAAATGCTTCGGAAGACTATCAATATCCTCATAATTTTGAGAGACATTGGGTTGAACAGCTTTATTTACCAGAGAAACTAAAAGATAAAGAATGGTATAAAGCAGGATTGGAAGGGTATGAAGCTCGTTACTGGCAACGGTTGCTTAGCATCAGGAAGGGCGATAAAGGGAAAAGTTAAGCTTCAACCATTTTCATCGTAATGAACTTCATATCTTCTTCCAATCCGGCTGGAGATGTAACAGGTTAAGGTATGTATGTTAGTGGCTAATGTTTCTGTTATTTATTCATTGAGTGAGTTAGTTAGATGAATATTTTTAGTTGACGATTAAATCGTTATTCCAAAGAGTAAAAATATATTTTTTGTATAAGGATTGACTTGAATAGCTCCATGCACAGGTAGACTAAACTTATTTGTGATTTTTACATCTTGCGTATTTCCGAGCCCAAGTAATACAAAACCTGGTTTGTTTAATCCATAATAACTTGTTTTCATGGGGATAAAACCAACCGTGAAATCAGCAGTTAAGATCGGATAAGAAGCCTGTAAATAAACAGAGTTTTGTTTATCAGAACCGGCAAAATTTACATTAGCAGATAAACCGATCGGGAAACTTTTAGGTCCGGTAAAGCCAACATTGGCCTCGAAGACATGATAATTATTGAAGTCGAAATATTTCCCTTTGCTGACCGACGGGAAAAAGTAGTCCGTAATCCCAAGGCTCAGACTGCTCTTATTGATCGGGATAGCATAAGAAATATACGAATCGGTCTCGGTGTAAGCGGGTTTGCCGATGGTTGCAAAAGCTCCCCATACACCAATTTCCAGGTTAGAGTCATCGAAGGCAAATGTTGGCTGCAGAGACGGAGCGTGTCCGAAGTCGAAGCCTCTCCAGATGTATTGATTATAAATATCCATCGAAGCGTTAAAAGATTGCGCTTTGACCGTTTTGAATGTAAAGGTGGATAAAATTAAAAGGAAAAATACGCTGAACCACTTTTGGGGATTGATAATATTGATCTCCATAATAATCCTGAATTTTCGTTAATAAATGGCTTGGGTAAGTGTTTTGAAATTTTCGTTAAAGCGTTACCCCACAACCACCCCCCGACCAAAGGGAATGGCTATGGAATAACATCGTGATTGCAGCTTTACGCTACTTCTGGTGAAGGGAGTAGTTCCTCTGGAATCGCGATGGGCTCATCATAACCTTTCACGCCCATTTCCGGGATGTCCAGGCCCTCAAGTTCAGCTTCCTCACTTACTCTGATGCCGATTACCTTATCACAGACTTTAAAGAATCCATACATGAAAGCGAAAACAAATGCGAAACAAACAATACCACCAATGAGCTCAGCAAAGAACTGACCCGGATTGCCATAGAAGAGTCCGGTTACAGGACCGGCAACACCATTCCAGCCGTTACCATAGGAACCGTCAGCAAAAAGTCCGAGTGCAAGGATTCCCCAAAATCCATTCACTCCGTGAACGGCAATAGCACCAACCGGATCATCAATTTTTAACTTCTGATCGATGAAGAATACCGCAACGACGACAAGAACACCGGCAATCGCTCCAATAAGTACGGCCGTTTCGGCGTTAACGAAAGCACATGGAGCCGTGATGGCAACTAACCCCGCCAGCATACCATTTGCCATCATACTCGGATCCGGTTTCTTGAATTTAAGCCACATGTAAAGTGTTGCGAAGAGTGCTCCGCTCGCACTGGCCAACATTGTATTGGTTGCAACGATCGCAATTCTGAGATCCGTACCCGCTAAGGTAGATCCCGGGTTAAATCCAAACCAACCGAATGCCAGGATAAAGGTACCAATAATTGCCATTGGGAGATTATGTCCGGGTATTGCATTTGCCGAACCATCTTTGTTGTATTTACCGATACGTGGACCAATGACCATCGCTCCGGCAAGTGCGGCAACACCACCGACCATATGAACTACCGAGGATCCTGCAAAGTCAACAACCCCGTGACCTAATCCAAACAGAGAACCGAGCTGTGATAACCAGCCTCCACCCCATACCCAGTTACCATAAATCGGGTAAACAATCATGGAAATAAACAGACCATAGACGGCGAATGCACTGAATTTCCATCTTTCGGCCATGGCACCCGTTGGAATAGTTGCTGTGGTATCCATAAAGACCATTTGGAAAAGGAAAAGTGCAAAAATACCTACATCATAAACCGAGTTGTTGAGGAAAAATCCTTTTGCACCAAAGAGCCCGAAACTTTTTCCGAATAAATGCATCGTAATTTCATGAGTAAGTCCCGGCGTGCCACCTAACGCCCCTATTGATCCGACACCGCCAAACATTATGGCGAAACCGCAAATCCAGAATCCAAGAATTCCGAGGACATATATGAAAAAGTTCATGCTCATGGTGTGTGCTACGTGTTTTGCCCGGGTGAAACCCGCTTCAACCATGGCAAAACCAGCCTGCATAAACATAACGAGAAAACCCGCGAGCAATGTCCATACAAGGTTTATTGCTACACTATTGTGCCCCACAGCATTACCGATTTCGGTAAGTGTTGGATTACCGGGATTTTTGGCTGGAATATTTTTGATGGTTCCTGTATGCGCTCCGGTTGGATCCACTTGTGATTGAGCATAAAGAGGCGGGGATAAAGAGGCTATCAACAAAAATAAAATCATGAGCACCGATGTAAATCGATGTAGTTTGGATATTTTTTGGTCGTTCGTTTTCATAATGTTATTCCTTTTGAGAGAGACAAGGTTTTTATAAATGATAGGTTTGTTATTGTGAAATGAGAGAGCGTTTATAATGCGTCGACACCCTGTTCGCCATTTCGAATGCGATATACTTCGTCGACATCGTAGATGAAAATTTTACCATCCCCGACTTCACCGGTTGCGGCTGTTTCCATCAGGCAGTTGACTAAATCATCGAGTCGTTCATCGGGGACAACAATGTTCAGCATCATTCGTGGAATGAAACCGACATTTACTTTGGCACCTCTATATCGTTGGGTGATGCCATGTTCCAGACCGTAACCCTTCACGTCCATGAAGGTCATAAATCCTATACCTATTTCAGCCAGATCTTTATGTACGTGTTCAAATTTCGACGTACGTATTATTGCTTCCACTTTTTTCATAAGTCGTATTGAGTGTGATTTTTAGGATACGAGATTGATGACAAACAAAACGGAATAGGCGATTCATCACGACTTCATATTCATCTGAAACAGCAATGGCCTCAGTCATCTTTATGTATATCCGTTTGTAAGAACCACAACTGTCGAATCCCTGTATTCCGTTAAAAAAATCAGGTAATTGTTTGTCTATGCATTATTTAATTACTCATTACCGAGTAACTACCGTAAATATTAAGGTATTATTTTTAAATAGCAAAAATATTTTTTGTGTAATAATGCTTTTGCCTAAAACTGTAAGGTATTTTTACTGAAAAAGCGCTTTTTTTTAAGCAAAATTTTTTAAGGAAAGGCGTAAGAATCTTTATTTATTATTTCATATCATGAAGAGAGAAGTGGAAAAGATCTTAGGAATGATATGATCAAATTAAAAATTATCAGTGCAACAGACCGGCCGGGAGCCAATGCTTTAAAAGTTGCCCGATACTTAGCTCCTAAATATGAGGAGTTAGGAGCCGAGGTTTCGATAATCAGTTTACGTGATTATCCGATAAAAGATGTAGCAGGTGGCAAATATGGTCAGCAGATTAACAGTGTCGATGCTTTTAATGAACAGGTACTGGAAGCAGACGCTTTAGTTCTCATTGTTCCGGAATACAACGGTTCGTATCCGGGCATTTTAAAACTTTTTATAGATTATTTGCCCTATCCTCATGGTCTCGAAAAGATCCCTATATGCATTGTGGGTGAATCCTCAGGTACTTTTGGTGCACTTCGGGCGGTGGAGCAGATACAGGCCGTGTTCGGATATAGAAATGCTTACATCTTCCCGGAACGTGTTTTTATTCCAAGAGTAAAACAAAATTTTGATCCTGAGACCGGCATTAGGGATGAGTTTCAGCAAGAGCTTCTTATTGACCAAATACGTAATTTTTATATATTTACGAAAGGTGTAAAGGAGAAAGAACTAACGGGCAGAAATACAATAAATATGTAGTTCTCTTAACTCGAATTATTCACGTAACCAACAAGAAAAAATACATATCAAAGTGTAAATTATTGTACTTATAAAAAATAAACCGGTTCTCGATTTTGAGAACACTAAAAAGATCTGCGCATATTTAATTTCACCTTGATCACGACTAAATTCCTTGGTGAATATCAGGGTTAATTGTTTTTGAGTTTTGTTGAAGAGCCTCTCTCCTTATCGCGGATTTATGCATGAAAGGGCTAACTTGTTCCGATCCTTTCGGGAGAATGAGAGGGGGGTAAGCAGAGCGAAATCGCGCGAAGCCCCTAAATTATTTAAGGCCATTGAATTTGATTTATAGTTGTTTCACAGCCTCAGTAGACGGTGGTCGTCTTGATACCTATAACGGATCTTTATTTCAAATTACTGTTTTTTGAAAGCCTTAATTATCTTTTACACATAGATAAAAGTATCGAACAGCTACCTCCTATGGCCTTTTGTCCACCATCTCCAGATTTCAGACATTATTAAAATACCTCAAGTTGAAATTACACACTCTGATTTTTTTAGATTTTAAAAATTGTCAAAATGGACGCCACCAGAAAAGTAATGAATTGTATCTTCGATCATTAATTCAGTTTCAGCATATAACCTACGCCGTGTAAAGTTACGAGATACTGAGGATCATCCGGTTTCATTTCAATTTTAGAACGCAGTTTGGAGATATGAACATCAACTGTTCTCGTGTTGGTGCTGTATTCATAGCGCCATACGTTTTCTAAGAGATCATCCCGTGATACGGGTTCATTGGCGTGGGAAACCAGATAGCGGATTAATTCAACCTCTCGTGTGGTTAATTCCATTTCACGATCCGGGCGAATGACATTCGATTCATTCAATTCAATTCGAACGGGACCCAGGGTAACAACATCGATAGGTCCGGCTTTTGAGTAGGAGTTGGCTCTGCGGAGTCGCGCCTGAATACGAGCCAATAATTCTTTAACTCCAAATGGCTTAACCATATAATCGTCGGCACCGATATTTAATCCGGTTACCCGGTCGATTTCCTGATCTCTCGCAGTTAACATAATGATGGGAAACGTATATTTATCTTCACGTATACGTTTACAAACTTCATATCCACTCATGCCTGGTAGCATGATATCAAGTATGAGCAAATCGGGGGTTAATTCCTTAATAAAATTAAGAGCTTCCTGACCTTTCTCCTTAACATGTACAACATATCCTTCGTTTTCTAAAGTATCTCGTAATGTAAAGATCAGACTGGGTTCGTCTTCCAATATTAGAATATTTTTATCCTTGAACGACATAATTCGTATTACCTTCGTTGGTTAGCGCCTGTATAGATTTTTTTTGAATACTACTCATTTTCCTGATTTTCTCATCTGTCATCGCAGGAAAGTGAACTATAAATTTTGATCCTTTACGGTATTGGCTTTTTAATATAATATCCCCATGGTTTAATTCAACTAAACTTTTCACAATAGACAGACCCAAACCGTGTCCTTTGGTATGGGCGGTAAGGGTATCTTCTACTCTGAAAAATTTATCGAATATATGTTTTTGCGCTTTGAAGGGTATTCCGAGACCATGGTCTTCAACTTCAACAACAACGTCAGTTTTTTGATTACGAACGTAAATGCCAATGAATTTTTCGTTCGGGCTATATTTAATGGCATTTTCAACAAGATTGTCTAAAATTGTTTGGAAACTGCCAGGATCGATTTCAACTGGGGGAATGTTTTTGTCGATATTCGTTTTTAGTGTAAAACCTTTATTTTCAAGGTAAGATCGATGTTCTTCCACAAAATTTGCAACGAGCAGATCCAGTTGTTGCTGTGAGGGCTTTAATATCATCTGACCGGCATCCGTTTTTGCAACATCCAGTAATTTTTCGATCATTTTACGTAAGCGTACCGATTCATTATAAATATGTTTTCCATAGGTTTTAAGCCGGTCTGGGTCTTTAACGCGACCATCAGCTAAATTTTCACCGGCTGCCTGCATGACGGCAAGCGGGGTTTTTAATTCGTGTGTGACATTAGCAAGAAATCCGGTTTGTCGTAATGCCAGTTCCCGCTCTTTTTGAGCCGTAATATTGATGAAGACGAGACTTCCCAGCAATATTAAGACAGCCGCTCCCAATGCGGTTAAATTTCGTTCAAATTGTGCCCGGGAGGCGTTAACCGTCGGTAATTCGTCGAAGGCTGCTTTCAGGTTCCAGTTATCCAACAGACCGGGAAAGCTGTCGTTAATATGGACCTTTTTTTTATTATAAGAGACATTCGGGTTATTCGTGGCCAAATCTTTATTCTTAACCCAGTCATGCACCCAAACCGTGATACCATTTGGATCATTTTTACCAAAAGTTTTGATCAGCATGGGTTGAAGATATCCGTGAATCAAATAGTTATTATCAATGACCAGGCAAACATATCCCATAATAGAATGGTTTTTGGGATTGATTAGAGTAATGGTCATGCTTCGATTCGTATCGAATAGGGTTTTGGTAGGCCATTGATAATCTTTAGCCAGGACCTTCATTCGGGTTTGAGCCAGTTCTATGCCGTCGTGAACTAATTCCGGATAATGACGCGTAAGCATCATTTTATTTGTTACTGTATTATACTTATAAATAAAAGACGACTTAGTTGCCGAAGCTTGATCCGGACGGGCAAAATAGATTTGACTGAAAAGGGAATCTTGTGAAGCAGTTGTTAATACCTGCATAAACGATGCGGGGAACTTTCCCTTTTCTAACTCATTGTTCAATTTATCCGTATCAATTTTCCATATACCTTTAGATACGACTAAAAAGCGATTCCGAACTTGAGAGGCAAATTCTGAAATTTGATTCTTCTTATTCTCTACGGAAGTGGCGATGGATGTTTTATTGAGTTTATATAATGAATATACATTCATACCCGTCAGGCCGATAATAGCTAATAGGCCTATAGAAAACAATATCTTACGGAATGATGTATACTTCTTCATAAATACAGACTCAGTAACAAGTAAGAGAAACTAAAATGACTGATCACATAAGATGATTATGTTAACGTTATAAAAACAACATAATCTATGACTTTTCAAAAATAAGATAAAATAAGGAGTAAAACATCTCACTTACAAAGTACAATTATATACAGTTGTACAACAAAATTCTACTATAAAAGCAATATTCAATGTTATTGACTCAATTTGGATTCAATATAATTAATAATTCGACTTGTTATTTCTTTACTTTTTCTTCAGCAGCGGTTCCGTTATATACAAGATTCGGTGACAGCCATCTTTCAATTTCTTCAATGGACATCTTTTTGCGTTTTTGATAATCCAATACCTGGTCTTTATTTATTTTTCCAATGGAAAAATATTCCGAATCAGGATGTGAGAAATAAAGCCCGCTCACGCTTGATGCGGGATACATGGCACAACTTTCTGTGAGTTCAATTCCAGTGTTTTCCTCAACATTCAACAGATCGAATAAGGTACGTTTTTCAGTATGATCCGGATTGGCCGGGTAACCCGGAGCGGGACGTATGCCATCATATTCTTCTTTGATCAAAGCTTCATTGCCCAGTTGTTCATCGTGATCATAGCCCCATATTTCAGTTCGTACTTTTTTATGCATCATTTCGGCCAGAGCTTCTGCAAAACGATCAGCCAATGATTTTAATAGAATCTTGTTATAATCATCATGATTCTCTTCAAAATGCTTAATCCATTTCTCAATCCCGAGTCCGGCAGTGACCGCAAAGCCACCTATGTAATCCTTTTTACCCGTTTCTTTAGGCGCAATATAATCAGCCAGCGATTTATTGGGTTGTCCCCGGCGTTTCTTGGCTTGCTGACGCAGCATATGAAATTCAGCAATGACTTCATTTCGTTTTTCATCCGAATAAACTTCAATGGAATCACCGACGGCATTAGCCGGAAAGAGTCCGACAACAGCATCCGCTTTGAGCCAGCCTTTCGCTATGATTTTATCGATCATAGCATTGGCATCATCGTATAATTTTTTTGCTTCAGGACCGACTTCTTCATCATCAAATATTGCCGGAAATTTTCCTTTTAATTGCCAGGCAATGAAAAAAGGAGACCAGTCGATGTATTTACGGATTTCTGAGAGATTGATATCATGAAATACCGTTACGCCTGGTTTCGCAGGTTTAGTGATTTTCGTGTTTTTCCAGTCGATTTGTGCTTTATTTTCGCGGGCTTGTTCAATAGATAAATAGGTTTTACGAGATTTCCGTTTGCTTTGGCGTTCCCGCAGTTCTACATATTCTTCCTGCTTTTCTTTTATAAATGTGTCGTGGGTATTTTCAGAAATAAGTTTACTGACATAAGTTACACTTCGCGAAGCATCTAAAACATGAATGACTGGACCGTTGTAATGTGGAGCAATTTTAACAGCGGTATGAATACGTGAAGTGGTAGCTCCACCGATTAATAGTGGAATATCGAAACCCTCTCGTTCCATTTCTTTGGCCACATGTTCCATTTCATCGAGTGATGGAGTGATGAGTCCACTTACCCCGATGATATCCACATTTTGCTTTCGGGCTTCATCCAATATTTTATTAGCCGGAACCATGACGCCAAGATCGATTACATCATAATTATTACAAGAAAGAACAACACCTACAATATTTTTACCGATATCATGTACGTCTCCTTTCACCGTGGCCAGAAGAACTTTAGCGTTTGGACGGTTGTCTTCCATCTCCTTCTTTTCTTCTTCAATATACGGGAAGAGATAGGCAACCGATTTTTTCATGACACGAGCCGATTTTACCACCTGAGGTAAAAACATTTTTCCTGAACCAAATAAATCGCCCACGATGTTCATTCCATCCATTAAAGGACCTTCAATGACTTCGAGTGGATGTTCATATTTTTGACGGGCTTCTTCGGTATCATCGATGATATGCTCAACTATACCTTTTACAAGTGAATGTTTCAGCCGATCTTCTACAGGACCTTCACGCCATTCATCCTTTTTCTTTTCTTGCGTCTTGTCATCTTTTACCTGTTCGGCAAAATCAACCATTCGCTCCGTAGCATCCGGTCGTCGGTTAAAAATCAGATCTTCAACGTGTTCCAGGAGATCCTTGGGAATTTCTTCATAAACCTCGAGCTGACCGGCATTGACAATTCCCATATCCATACCGGCTTTGATCGCATGATACAGGAACGAACTGTGCATGGCTTCACGAACCGGATTATTTCCCCGGAAAGAAAAAGATAAATTGCTGACCCCACCGCTGACTTTAGCAAGAGGCAGATTTTCTTTAATCCATTTGGTCGTTTTTATGAAATCGATGGCGTAGTTATTATGTTCTTCGATACCGGTACCGATGGTCAGGATATTCGGATCTATTATGATATCCTGTGGTGGAAAATCGACTTTCTCGGTCAATAATTTATAACTGCGTTCACAAACTTCACACCGTCGTTCGTAAGTGTCGGCCTGTCCTTTTTCATCGAAAGCCATAATTACGACGGCTGCTCCGTAATGTTTGATTTTACGGGCTTGCTCAAGAAAAGCTTCTTCCCCTTCCTTAAGACTGATCGAATTGACGATACTTTTTCCCTGTACACATTTCAACCCGTTTTCAATAACCGACCATTTCGAAGAATCGATCATGACCGGAACTTTAGAGATATCGGGTTCGGAGGCAATCAGGTTTAAAAATGTAGTCATGACTTTTTCGGAGTCGAGCATACCTTCATCAACGTTGACATCAATAATCTGTGCCCCGTTTTCAACTTGTTGTAAAGCTACGGACAGCGCCTCTTCGTATTGCTCGTTTTTTATTAACCGGGCAAATTTACGTGATCCGGCCACATTAGTACGTTCTCCAATATTAACGAAATTGGCATCCGGTCGTACCACTAAAGGCTCCAGCCCACTTAAACGAAGGTAGGGTTCTGCGGTTGAAATCTTTCTGGGTTTACATTGAGCAGCCGCTTCAGCAAACGAATGGATATGATCAGGCGTGGTACCACAACATCCACCGATAATGTTTACAAAACCGTTATTGCAATACTCGTCTATATACTTCGTCATGAAATCCGGAGATTCATCATATTCACCGAATTCATTCGGTAGTCCGGCATTAGGATAGAGACTGACATTGCAGGTAGCGATTCTGGACAATTCCTCGATATAAGGACGCATCTGTTTAGAGCCGAGTGAACAATTTAGTCCGACACTTAACAAGTTCTTGGTATGGGATACCGAAATCCAGAAGGCTTCCGTAGTTTGTCCCGATAAGGTTCGACCACTCTGATCCACGATAGTTCCGGAAATCATGATTGGAAGTTCTTTGCCAATCTTATCCCCATAAGTCTGAATGGCATAAATGGCTGCTTTACAATTTAAGGTATCAAAAACAGTCTCCACGAGCAGGACATCTGCTCCACCCTCAACCAAACCACTGATCTGTTCGGTATAAGCATCCACTAATTGGTCGAAAGTAATGGCTCGGTAACCAGGATCGTTAACATCGGGAGAAAGTGACAATGTTCGATTGGTTGGGCCGATGGATCCCGCCACAAAACGAGGTTGATCCGGATTTTTTTGGGTAAATTCATCTGCGGCTTCACGTGCGATTCGGGCAGAGGCAAGATTCAATTCATAAACCAGATCCTGAGTGTCATAATCAGACTGCGAAATCGGATTGGCGTTAAAGGTATTAGTCTCGATTATATCCGCACCGGCCGCTAAATATTCCTGATGGATTTTTTTGATAACATCGGGACGAGTAATGGAAAGAATATCGTTATTCCCCTGAAGCTCTTTTGGGTGATCTTTAAATCGATCGCCACGAAAATCATCCGGGGTAAGTTTAAAATCCTGAATCATTGTGCCCATGGCACCGTCAAGAACCAGGATTCTCTTTTCTAAGTGTTCTCTAAGAAGATGTAGCTTATTGGTATTCGTAGTATCCATCAAAAAGAATTTTTTTTGCAAATGTTGATAACATTGATTAATTAGAAACCCCTCGAAATTTTTCGTTATTAGGGGTATTGTTCGACATCAATGATAAAGGTATTAATATACGGGAAATCAAGAGCAATTTGAATTATAGTTACTGCAAATATTTAATTAATAATCATACAGTAATATTTATGTTTTTGATCGAATAATCTTGACAATAATTAAGGAAACCGATGACAAGAACTATAGAAGACTATGCAAAACCGTTCTTTTGTCCAATAGATGCATTTTCGCGATTTCGAAATCCTCCCATATGGCTAATATGCTGCGGTTCCGAAGTCGCTCAAGCTTTGACTTTGAACAAAAACCAAGGATTTGCAAAGCCTTCCTTTAACAATATTGTTAGTAAGTAATCAATTAAATATACTTACCTGTAATTGATTACTTAAGTGCAGGCGCTACTGAACCAAAGGGCATTACTATTTCTATTACAGGTCCTGGGGGGATGTGTTAAAAAGTTTATTACATGGAAAAACCTCGATATACATTCAATGATAAAGGATAAAACAGGTATTTTGATATGGCTTAAGTTCGCTTAATTATAATATTTGGGATTCAGAAGGTTACATTATTTATGAATAAAAAAATCGATGGATTAGAACAAGTAAACGATGTTTTGTCATCGAGCAGCGTGATCCTGTTTCAGTGTCTTGCAGAAAAGAATATGCCATTGATCTTTGTGAGTGACAATGTGAGACAATTACTCGGATTTACAGCTAATGAGCTCTTAGATAATGACAATCTGTGGAGAAACCATATTCATCACGATGATTATGGAAAAGTGATGAATAGTTTTGATAAAGTGACGGGGCAAAAGAGTAATAAGTGGGTTAGTGAGTATCGATTTCAAAGAAAAGACGGAACCTATATATGGCTAAGAGATGAAATCAGATTGGTAGAGGGTGATCAAGGTGAATCTGCTCGTATTGTTGGTACCTCGTTCGATATTACAGGAAGAAAAAAAACGGATATCGCATTAGCTCATAGTCAAAGAAAGTATAAAAACGTCGTTGAAAATATTAATGAGATTATTTTTCAAACAGATGAATTGGGTCATTGGACCTATCTAAATCCAGCCTGGGAAAATATGACGGGTTTTTCAATAGCGGATAGCCTGGGTAATCGATATGACAATTATTTACATCCTGATGAGCGGGATAAAGGGGTCCGCAATTTTCAAACACTGATTAATTCAGATGATGATACTCATCAAGAGATATATCGACTTATTACTAAAGAAGGTGATGTTAAAAAAATGGAAGTGTTGGCACGTCTTCATTATGATAATGATGCCAATGTACTGGGTGCTACCGGAATTTTAACAGATGTTACAGAAAGAGAAAAGGAAAATAAGCGTATAACCGATCGAAATCGTACACTTGAGCAGCGTGTAGCATATCGTACGAAACAATTTCAGAAAACCAATCAAGAATTACGGAATGAAATCGACCGACGAAGAGAAATTGAACAAACAGTTACGGAACAGCGTGATCGGCTCTTATTACTTGAAAAAGCAATATCTGAAATCGAGGATGTTGTAATTATCACCAAGCAGAGTGACCCAGATTTAGAATCTCCAAAAATTATTTATGTAAATGAAGCTTTTGAACGGAGAACCGGTTATCATAAAGACGAAATTTTAGGCAAAACACCGGATTTCTTATGGGGACCTCTGATAAAGCCGGAGTATGTGGAAAGCTTATATAATGAGCTGAGGAAAAATGGAGTTGTTAAAAATATTGAAGTAGCCCAAAAGAGAAAAAATGGCGAAACGTATTGGGTCACTCTCGATATCATCCTTTTTTTCATCTACGATTCTGATTCGTATTACAGTGTAAGTATTAGCCGGGATATCACGAAACAGAAAAAGAGAGAGCAAATAATAAAAGGGCAGTATGAAATATTGGAGATGATTGCCCGAAGAGAGTCCTTATCCAAAATACTTAAAGAAATTGGTCTATTTGTTGAAAAACAATCCATCGGTCTCAAGTGCGCAATATTACTTCTTAATGAATTTAAAGATCGTTTCAAAGTGGGAGCATCTCCTTTTCCCCAGGAATTTAGTGATGTTGTTGAAAATATACCTATTCAGGAATTGGGAACTAGTTATGAAGCGGTAGTTAAGAAAAAGACGATAGTGACAAAAGATATTGCAAGTGATCCCTCGTGGGAGAAATTTTGGAAACCTGCTCAAAAGCGAGGGATTCGTTCCGCTTCTTCGACACCTGTTTTTTCAAGTCGCAATGAGTTATTAGGAGTATTTACTCTTTATCATCAAAACAAACTCGAAGAGGATGAAGTAGATACCCAATGGATAAATGTAGCAACCAATCTGGTTAGTATTGCCACTGAGCAAGCTAATGAGCAGAAAAAGCTGGAAAAAATTAATGATAATCTTAGTAATGCTCAGAGAATAGCCAAATTAGGAAGCTGGGAAAACGATCTGGAGAGAGAGGTTTTACGTTGGTCGGATGAACTCTATGAAATATTTGAAATCAATAAGTCGCAATACATTCAAAAAAATGATGATTTCTTTTCTTTACTTCCTGATAACATAAGATCTGATTTGAATGAAATGGTTAAAGAGAAAATTAAAAAAGGTGAACGGGAGTTTACCTATAAGTTTTTTCTAAAAACAAAAGACGGGAAGGAAAAATATCTATTTGATCATGCAGAAATAATCTATAATAAAAAAGGTAAACCTGTACGGATGAAAGGAGTTATTCAGGATATTACCGAACGTCAAAAGAATTTACGGGAACTATCTAAATTATCGATGGTAGCGAGCAAGACTTCTAATGGAATTTATATTACTAATGAGAGTGGTCGAATCGATTGGTTTAATGATGCCTTTACCAAACTGACCGGATATACAAGTGAAGAAATAATAGGTAAATACCCCGTACAAATATTAAGAGGACCGGAAACAGAACATCAAAAAGCTAAAAAACTTGATTTTGCAAGAGAAAACTTTGAAAGCTTAAATATTGTCTTAAAAGGGTATAAAAAAGACGGTTCTACATTCTGGGATCATATTGATATGTCCTCTTTTGCAGATTTTGAGGGAAAAAGAGGCACAATTAATGTCTTGACCGATATTACCAGATTAATCGAATATGAAGAAGAATTAAAAACATCATTAAATGAAAAAGAAGTTCTTTTAACAGAGATTCATCATAGAGTTAAAAATAATCTGGCAACTATCAGTGGATTAATGGAATTACAAATAGAACATTCGGATAATGATCAGTTACGGAATTTATTAAGTGAAGGGCAAAGTCGTGTAAAATCAATTGCCTTGATTCATGAAAAGTTATATCATAATAAAACGCTGTCCAAAATAAATATTGCCAAATATATTTCAGATCTGAACGAATCGATACGAAAATCATTTTATTTAGAAGATAGTAAGATAAAAGTAAATACGAATTGTGAAGATTTATACTTAAATATTAATCAGGGCGTACCATTTGGGTTGATGTTAAATGAAATGTTTTATAATGCATATCAACATGCTTTTGTAAATAATAAAAGTGGTAATATTTATATTGATATTCAACAAGATAAAGATGAAATTAACATAATTTTCAGTGATGATGGTAAAGGATTACCCCAAAAAATTGATTTAGACCATCCGGATTCACTAGGTTTTAAACTGATTTTAACAATGACGAGGCAATTAAAAGGGAATATTTTAGTTGATAATAGCAATGGTACAAAGTATGTTGTAAATTTTCCCTGGGAAAAGATTTAATGTTACGATCTAATAAAAAGGAGTGTTAAGATGTCAGATAAGGACAATGGAATATTGATTGTTGAAGATAACATGTTATTGTCGCTTGTTTACGAGAATTATATTAAAAAATTAGGACATACTCCATTGGGACCAGTCACAACTGGTGAGGAAGCCGTCGAATTAGCAAAAAAACATAACCCGGCTTTAATCATAATGGACATATTGTTAGACGGACCGATGGATGGTATTGATGCTATGAAAGAAATACGTAAGTTTTCGGATGTAGCTGTAATTTATATAACCGGAAATTCCGATAACAGACATGCTATTCGTGCAGAAGAAACCAATTATGTAGATTATTTGATTAAACCGATTACGATAAATGACCTTAAAAGTACCTTTGAAAAAGTTTTTTCAGAGTCCGATTCTTAAATAACAGGTATTTTAGATAAACGATCCCGTTTTGTTTTATTCAATAAAACAAATTAAATCAAAGTATTGATTATAATAAGGTTTTAAAAAGATGAATGATTTAATATCAATAGAAAGTCTAAAATTATTTGGAAGTGTAAACTAAACGCTGTCTGGTTTATTTGTATTTTTAATGCAGTGTTTACATCTTCTAAAACCATCCCAATAAGCTTGATTTAAACTTTCATAAGGTTTTTCGAATCCATAGTTGATGATAATATCTATTTGGCATTCCTTTCGTTCGTTATCCAGATCATGAACTTCCGTAATATTCCTGTCTGCAAGATAACGTTCCCCATTCATATGGCCTTTATACCTTCTCATAATAGCGTATAAACCGAGGTGAATCTTGTGAACGTTTTAATTAAAATAATGTACCTGTTCCTGTTTATATAATAGTATAGCTACGTACGGTTAAATAGTAAATAAATTATTGGTATATAATTGTTTGTCTCTATGATGGTTTGGTGATTGATAATAATTATTTATTAGAAGGCTTTGCAAAACCATTCTTTTGTCCAATATCTGCATTTCGAAATCGCTCAGGCTTTGTTATGGAACAAAATCCCTGGTTTGGCAAAATCTTCCATCAGATATCCGATACTTTTATGAAAGCATATACTATAATAAACATAGTTATGATTTTGGAATATTTATTAAGTAATAAATATCAACCAAAATCATAACTTAAAACTATGAAGAGATTCTGAATTAAATCTGAACGAAAAGTATTCTTAACCCGGATTATTCACCAAGAAATTTTGTTGTGATTAAAAGTGGCGTCTTTTTTTGTAAAACGGGATTACCCAGGTATTTTATTTCTGAACCGTAAAAGATTTTAACTTGAGAGCAGTCTGGAAATGATTAAGATGAGTTCTTGAAGATTAAAAATCAGAATACGTAGATAGATTATCGGTTATCGAGTACCCTCTTTAATGTATGAAAGGTGATGGGTTTAAGTAAATAATCCAAATAATTGGTCTCAGCAGCATCTCTTCTATATTTGGGATCCGTATAATTAGTCATATAAATGACATCGGCGTTTACCGCTTTTTGGATTTCTTTGACTGTTTCAATTCCCGTTAAAGTACCATTTAAAACAATATCACTTAATATAATATCCGGATAGTTGGAAAGGGCTATTTGAATCGCGTCTTCACCGGTTGTAGTGGACTCAATAACAGAATATCCCATTTTTTCTAAAAAAGTTCTTAAAACAATTGTAATAAGTTCGTCATTTTCGATGATTAAGACCTTTTTCCCATTTTTCATTTCAACTACCCAAACATTTGTGATAAAGAAAACGTATATATTTAGTTAATGAATGACAGGAAAGATTAACCAAAACATTCATAACTTGTTACATACCAATTTGTTACATTATTTATCATTTAGCAATATTTTATGTAAATATCAATTTGATAACTGGTATTATAATATGAGTGTTTAATATTCGTATAATTTATTTTATTCTTTTCCTTTCGATTCGTGATATATGCCTGAGCGTGTATTTGATCCCGGTCCGAATTTATAATTTGAAAAGCAACATAAGTAAGATCTGATCTCCAATTTGAATACAAGAAGGTTTTGCAAAACTGACAGGTCTTCTCCTTATCTTTAATTCAAATTTTAAGATCTAAATCATTTATAATTTGCAGAATTCGCATATTAGACGATTTAGTATAAAGTTTGAGAGAGCTCATCCAACATTTTAAATGAACCTCACGTTAATTAATCAAATAACGGTATCTGATTGGCCGACTGTATCAACCGGTATTTTAGAAAATGACGATGGACGACAGAAACACATCATATTTCCCGTGTAAAATCTCTGTGTGCTCCGTGTTTAAATAGTCTGAATCTCGGATTCTCAGAGGTTACACTAATTTCGCGGGTGAGTCTGGTACTGCTGTAAAAAGTCAGCGAAAATCCATGTCTTCCACGTCGTCCGCGTTCTATTTTTTTAGCTGATAACTTTGGCATCAAACCCGGATTATTCACCACTTCTCTCAAAATATTCCAAATTTCACATTTCCCCTTAAATTATAAAATATCAATAGAAAGGGCTTTCAGATTTACTCTTAATTCAATCTTTTAGAGCAGACGTAATTTGCAATAATTATGATATGTATTAACTTTGCCACAATATTTATTGAATTAAAGGAGTCGTCTGATGCTATACCTCATATTAAATTGTGATAACCTCACGGGAGGTTCTATTGAGTGAAGTAACCGAACGTAAGAAACCTTATATTAGTGCGGATGTAAAACTACCCGAAATAACAATAAAAGCTCTGGTCCTTGGGGTAATCTTGGCAGTTCTCCTGGCCGGTGCCAATGCTTATTTAGGTCTATTCGCGGGAATGACTGTTTCCGCATCCATTCCTGCAGCCGTTATTTCGATGGCTGTTCTCAGTCTGTTTCGCCAATCTAATATCCTTGAAAATAATATTGTACAAACGGCTGCTTCGGCAGGAGAATCACTGGCAGCTGGTGTAGTATTCACATTTCCGGCACTTGTCATAATGGGATATTGGCAGCATTTTAATTATTGGGAGGTTACGTTAATTGCTCTTTGTGGTGGTGTGATGGGTGTCTTGTTTACCGTACCGTTACGCAATGCTCTGATCGTTCACCAAAAATTAAAATATCCGGAAGGCCTGGCCACCGCTGAGGTTTTAAAATCAGGTGAGCAAAGCAGTTCAGATGTAAAATATCTGGTTTGGGCCGCTGTAGTAAGCGGATTGATGAAGTTTGGTGAGCAGGGTATGCATCTCTGGAATGGAATATTTGAAAAAGCTAAAGTGATTGGAACGAGAGGCTATCTCTATTTTGGAGTTGATGTTTCGCCCGCCTTAATAGCTGTGGGTTATATTGTTGGATTGAATATCTCAACGTTGGTTTTTGCCGGAGGTGTTTTCAGCTGGTGGATAGCAATTCCTATTTATATCGGTTCACACGGACTCCCGCTAAACGCTAATGGAGCTATCGATGCCGGATATCAAATCTGGTCAGATCAAATTCGTTATATTGGTGTTGGTGCCATGGTTATTGGTGGTATCTGGGCTTTGGTTGATCTTCGTTCTTCGGTTGGCACAGCTTTCAGTGAGGGTTTTAAAGCATTCCGTGAGAGAGGATCAGAGACGGTTCAGCGAGTACGAACCGAATATGATACACCAATGTCATGGGTTTTATTGGGACTTGGTATTTTAGTTATTCCGATTTTTGTTATTTATCTGACAGAAATCAGAACAGGCGGCATCTCCATTATAATGGCTCTATTGATGATACTGGCTGGTTTCTTATTCTCCGCAGTAGCAGGATATATGTCAGGATTAGTCGGGAGTTCAAATAATCCGATTTCAGGTATCACAATCGCTACGATCCTTTCCTCGGCGTTAATATTATTAGTATTAATGGGAAATGATACCACCAGGGGTCCTGCTTCTGCCATTTTGATTGGCGCAGTGGTCTGTTGTGCCGCCTCCATAGCCGCCGATAACCTGCACGATTTAAAGGCCGGATATGAATTGGGGGCCACACCCATGAATCAGCAGATCATGTTGATTGTTGGTGTCGTTGCTTCAGCTTTTGTGATGTCACCTATTCTTTCCCTCTTACACACTGCCTATGGTTTTGGTCCAGCTACTCCCGCTCATCCCAATTCTTTAACAGCACCCCAGGCCACGTTAATGGCCAGTGTTGCACAGGGCGTTTTTGGCGGAAATCTTCCATGGGGAATGATTTGGATTGGAATCGCCATTGGTGCTGTCATTATCGCTTTCGATGAACATCTGAAGAAAAAGGGCTCTTCATTCCGTATGCCCGTTCTTGCCGTTGCCGTCGGTATTTATCTGCCGTTTGAATTAGACTGCGCTACGATGGTTGGGGGAGTGATCGCATGGTTGGTAAGCAAATACCAAGACCGTCAAAGAGAGCGTGATGATTATGATGCCGCCAAAGAACGAAGCGACCGTGCCGGACTCCTGTTCGCTTCCGGATTGATTACCGGTGAAGCGCTGATGGGAATTCTCTTAGCTATTCCAATCGCGTATTACGGTGGTACCGATGTATTCAGTATAAAACGGCTATTTGGAGCACAAGCCAGTCCATTTGAAGCCTGGCCCGGACTCATCCTGCTCGCAATCGTCGGATATTATCTGTATCGTTCTGCCGCAAAATCATTCAGCAAAAAAGCGGAATAAGATTTAGTTAGCTATTTACTGTTATTGATGCAGGGACATGTCATGGCATGTCCCTTTATATTTTGGGGTTACGATAATAAAATTGATGATGGTTGTTTGATCATTTTTTGAATCGATCTGTTTTTCCATAATGATTAAATGAAGGGTATCCAATATCTCCACATTTCCGTTTGTCTTATTATTCTGTCCAATGGTATTGCAAAAAATAATAAAATGATAATAGTGCTTTACCGGTCTGAGCCCGGATTCGAACAGATTATATAGATTACACATATTTATACAATACTTATCCCGGATTATTCACCAAGATATTTTTTTCAATTTGGTAGGTATTGATTCTTGTATTTTATGTGAATAATTCGGGTTATTACTTATGGCGTTAAGAACTCTATTGGAATTAGATGATTGTTATACAATATTTCCTTCCAGGTGTTATGCTCTCTGTGGTTATTTTTTTAATCCGTGTTTTATCTTTTGGCTTGTACGTACCTATAATGAGGGGGATCCCGGATCGGGGTCCGGGATGACGTCATTAACGTTTTTGAGCTTTTTTACCAATGTTTTTAAATAAACAATGTGATCTCTCAGTGTAAAATTTCCGTGTACGCTGTGGTTAGTTTTTTTATTTGTAGTGTTGAGTCATTCATATTTAATAAAGTCCCTGTTCCACCTTCATTTACAATCATTCAAAAAAAATAATCTAATATTTTGCAATAAAACTCATTTTCTGTTGTCCAATTTATAACATAGATAGTTACGGACATTGGAAATGAGAAATACACAACAGGAAGACTTTAACGGTTTGCCGGTCGATGACAAGATATCGGAAGAATCGAGCGAAATGACGTTCGATGAGATCTGTAATGTCTATTCAGGAAGAATCCTCAATCTGGCTTACCGTATGACTGGTGATGAAGAGGTGTCTCGAGATTTAACACAGGATGTATTTCTCAAAGTATATGAAAAACGGGAGTCTTTTCAGGAACGCTCATCCCTTTATACCTGGATTTACCGGATTGCTGTGAATCATGTTCTAAATTATCTCAAAAAAGAACGCCGTTATCAATGGTTGCGGATTCTTGATCAACCTATTTCAGAGGCTATCCATGAAGATCATATAGATCCGGAATTTTGGGGATCACATCCTGCAAAATCTGCTGATAAACAAATGGAAGCAAGGGAACGTGAATCCATCGTGCGATCTATGATTCATTCACTTCCGGCCAAATACCGGGTTCCCCTTGTATTATATCGTTACGAAGAGTTCAGCTATAAAGAAATTGCCGAAACCATGAATTTGAGTCTGAGCGCAGTAGAATCACGGATACACCGCGCAAATAAGAAGTTGATTGTTTTGTTAGAACCATGGATCGATAAAATCTGAAAAAATATGCAAGTTTTTTCAAAAGCTATTGTCCAACTAATAAAGAGCAAAAGAAAATGACACACAAACAAGCCATATCACAATTTCAGAACTGGTTCGAAAACCGGCTAAGTGATGAAAAACGATCACAGCTTGAACATCATTTGGATGCTTGTAAGCAGTGTCGGGCTTACTATGATCGTATGATGGCACTTTTACAACGTCCTGATGAGGACCTCTTCCCAGAGTTGCAGCCGGATCCATTTATGGCGACTCGTATTAAAACGATAAGCCGGGATCCGGAGAAAGCAGGACGGTTACACCCCATTAGATGGCTGAAATGGACCCTGGTTGGGGCGGCTGCCTCATTTGCTATTATCATCGGTGTAGAGATGGGAAACAGCTTGTATTTCGTAACTCAGTATAGTTCTGGTAATGAAGTCGCGGTCACGTATTCTCAGGCCTTCAATCAAAACGGAATCGCCGAGCAATGGCAGGATGTCATTAAAAAGAAAGAGGAAACG
>DATFMK010000857.1:0-2643 GCA_035267005.1 Balneolales bacterium | reverse complement strand
TGAAAAGAGTTGATGCCGGATGCCGGATGCCGGATGCCGGATGCCGGATGCCGGATGCCGGATGCCGGTAGAAAAGGTAATTTTTTCTGGGTGGGTAAAAAATTTAAAAGTTTTACAGAGTAAAAATGGACCCCACATATTATGTGGAGCCCATTTTGTTCCAAATTGGATTATTTAAGTAATACCATCTTCTTTGTTTTAGTAAAGTCCCCGGCTGTTAATCGATAGATATAGACACCACTCGTTAAATGATCCGCTTTAAACAATATATGATAGGTACCGGCCGCCTTATGTGTATTCAATAAAGTTTGCACTCTCTGACCCAGGCTGTTATATATCTCAAGCCTGACATTTGAGGCTTTCGGTAGTGAATACGTGATATTGGTACTCGGATTGAATGGATTCGGATAATTCTGGTTCAGGGCAAACTTCCCAGGTTGTTCATTTGGTTGATCTACGGCTGTAATATGACTGTTGTATAATACAATTTTACCCGAACTTTCTTTTTTCCCATTCCACATCCAGTTTTTAATGTAAATGACCGTGCTATCCCCTGCAAACGTACTGTTAATATGAATATGAAGTTTAGCCACTGTTCCCTCATTATTGGCAGCACTGAGGCCGGCTTCTGCGATTCGAACAACTCCTTTTTTATCGAGGTTGTTTAACTGTTTTAAACTTTTAGCGGGACCATCCACCCAATCAATCGATTCAATGGAAATAGCCTTATTGTCATAAACAAGTTTTCCCTGCAAGCTAAGCAAGTTATCACCATTCGTCCAACTTATCGGAATGGTTACGTTGTCCCCTGCCGCAACACTGGAATTAGTTACAAGCAAATCAGCACCTCCACTTGTGTTGCTTTGTCCGGCAACCGGGAAACTCGTTAACAGCCCTACTCCATATTGCAGTATATAAGTAGCATCCTGACTGGTCAGCCCGCCACTATTGTCAACATCGCCCGCTTTTTGTGATTGACTATCTAATGTTTCCAGGCCAACGATATGCCTCAAAATTAACGAAGCATCATAAGCCTGGATCTTATTATTAAAATCAACATCCCCTTTTTGTACAACTTGTACTTTACCATCAATCAAATAGGAAGCCGTATTCGTATCTACTGTTGCTGTCACAATTTTGATGGGAATATCACCAGAAGATGCATTCACTTTGAAACGAAGTTTAAATAATATACCATCTTTATCGATAGGATCGGTTCCTGCTCCCCAAATAAGAAGTTGGTTATTCACTTCATTAGATACCAGGCTCCAGCCATTTGATCCGGCTAGGGTACCAGTAGTATCCATATCTATAAATGTCAACCCAGAACTGTAGTTTTCCAGTTTCAATTCGTTAGATAAGATTGTTTTACCGGTATTATTTATACGTATTTCGACAGGCACTACTGCCGTATCTCCCGCTAAAGCTTCCACACTATGCACTTGAACTTTAAAGGCCCCTGCATGAGTATCGTTTCTATAAATCATAGTGCTATCAGCGCCAGCTCCTGTTATAAGTAAATCCGGATCTCCATCCCCGTCGTAATCGCCCCAAATAGCCGTTGAAAACGATACTGCAGGTAAGTTGGCTTTTGCATCCGTGAATACCCCGGAGCCATCGTTACGATATAATATAGTAGCAATTGTAGAATTGGAGTTAATATAGGCCTCCCCGCTTTCTACAAGATCCAAATCGCCATCCCCGTCGTAATCGCCCCAGTCAACCGAACTAGATTGTGCTCCAACCAAGCCAGCATTAAGCAAGGTAAAAGTGTCTGACCCGTCATTACGATAAATTTGTGTAGTATAACCTATATTATTATTCCACCCGGTTATAGCAAGATCAAGATCGCCATCCTGATCGTAATCACCCCATTTTAAACAATGGTCATAATTGGTAACTCCCGCTATCCCGGCTTTAACATCTATAAATTTTCCCAGTCCATCGTTGCGATAAATTATAGTTTGCGCAGTATGTTTATCATCCTGTCCGGTAATCACCAGGTCCAGGTCTCCATCTCCATCGTAGTCGCCCCATTCAACGCCACCGGTATACAATCCTGTCAGCCCGGCGTTGATATTTACAAAATCACCGGCACCATCATTTCGGTATATTCGAGTTGCGGTTATACCATTGGCCGTATCCTGCCCGCTGACCACCAAATCCAAGTCGCCATCACCATCAAAATCGCCACCATCTACAGCATATTTAGAATTAAAAATGATGCCCAGGTTTAATGGCATATATCCAAACCCATTCGAATTATCATTGGGGAATAATGCCGATATATTATTTCCGTTACTATCTGAACCGAAAAAGACCAAATCCAGATCACCATCTCCGTCATAATCCCCCCAGTCATAAGCACCTACACGAAAATTAGCTATTCCCACATTAACGGCTGTAAAATGTCCATTCCCATCATTATTGTAAATGGTTGTTTCAACCGAAGTATTAGCGGTCTGCCCATTCGTCATGATATCCAGATCTCCGTCGCCATCATAATCCACCCATTCGGCACTACCATATTGAGCTGCTTTCAGACCTGCCTTAATATCCGTGAATTTGGCTTGTGAATATAGATTACCCGGCCGGATACCTAAAATCAGTAATAGAACAGTTATTACTGTCGCCCTTAATAAA
>DATFMK010000856.1:0-4919 GCA_035267005.1 Balneolales bacterium | reverse complement strand
ACAACGGAAGCGGTGTACAGTGGATCAGAGAGTGCGAAAGGAATATTTATTGCTAAACAGGACGGTGTTGTCGCTGGATTAGCATTAGCCAAATTTATCTTCGCTGAACTAAGTGATGAAATTCGATTTGAATCTTCTGTTCTGGATGGTGAAAAGGTTAAAAAGGGAACAGAAATGGCTACTATTGAAGGACCAGCTGGAAAAATATTAACGGGTGAGCGTACCGCTCTGAATTTTATGCAGCGTATGAGCGGTATTGCCACAGAAACTGATAAGTATGTCTCCCTTGTAAATCATACCTCAGCTAAAATTCTTGATACCAGAAAAACGGTACCCGGACATCGTTATCTCGATAAATGGGCCGTCCGATTAGGAGGCGGAGCGAACCATCGCATGAGATTAGATGATCGCTTCCTGATCAAAGAAAATCACATCACCGTTGCTGGGGCTATTCCCAAAGCCATTCAATCTTGCCTGGATTATAAATCTCAACAAAAATTAGATGCAGAAATTGAAATTGAGGTGCAAAATCTGGATCAGCTTGATGAAGTACTTGCATTAAATGGCGTTACCTACGTGTTACTGGATAATATGTCTACGGATAGAATGAAAAAAGCAGTTCAAAAAGCACAAGGTAAGGTTTTGTTGGAAGCTTCTGGTAATGTTAATTTAGCCACAGTTAAAGAAATTGCAGAGACCGGGGTCGATTTTATTTCCGTTGGAGCTTTAACACATTCTGTTACAGCAATGGATATTTCCTTGATATTTAAAGAGTAACTTTTTATGGCAGCTGATACAAAGAGTACCCGACATTATTTAACTGGCTATTGGCTGGTTGTCGGTTTACTGGCTTTTTTATTCGTAGCTGCTTTAGGTCCAGGAATTTATACAAGTGATCCAACCGTCTGGTATTTTAGCTGGCAGAGAATGTTATTTTCCCCTCTTTGTCATCAAAATCCTACACGATCGTTTTATATTGATGGGGTTCAGATGGCGGTTTGTACCCGTTGTTTCGGTATTTATCTTAGTTTATTTGTCGGAAGTATTATTTTCCCATTTATATCACGAATAATAAAGCGTGATTTCAAGGGGGATAAAGTATTATTGGCAATTAGCGTTTTGATCATTATAATAGATTTTTCGGGTAACGCATTGGGGCTGTGGACAAACACAGACATCTCACGCTTTATCACAGGGATTTTTCTTGGATTAAGTGTGACGTATATGATGTCAAGTGATTTTTATAAATATATATCAACATCAATAAATCTGGAGGAATTTGCATGGAACCGGTAGAGGAAAAACGGAGTTTCTGGGCTTCAGTAATCCTGGCGAGTTTGATATTCGGGGTGATCTATTTTGCAATGACGATAGGGACGGGGTATTATGTAATTAATAATCCACCAACAGGTTCTGGCCTTGGACCATCTTCAATCATAGGTACATTTGTTTGTTTGATTGCGGCTTTCGGCGGAATGTTAGCTGTATGGCACTATGTTCAGTTATACGACGTTACGATAACTTTAGGTAAAGGTGCCGTCATAGGTGTAGTAACCGGTATTTTTATTGGTATTTTGAGTTTTATATTTGTCCATTTATGGGAATATGTTGATCCAAATTATACCAGTCGTTTGATGGATACACAAATTGCCATGATGAATGCCAAGAACCATATGTCGGCTCAGGAGCGACAAAAAATTGTTGATATGATGCATAGCCGTGGTTCCATGTTTAAAATTATTGGATCCATTTTTACAACTCTTGGTCTCGGCATTCTGAATTTAATAACCGGTATGATTGGTGCAAAAATGTTTAAAGGTGAGAAACCAGAAGAAACTTTTTAAAATAAATAAATGACGGAAATAGAAAAAAACGCAGGTACTAATGAATCCCGGCAACTTTCGTGGATGGAGCGAAATGGATTCCCGATGTGGTTAGTTGTTTTTGGCTGGATTATCATTTCATTCATACTTTTTCAGGTTGTCGGCTCTGTGGTTTCACTAGTATTAATTTATTATAAAACCGGCCATATCATGGATTTGGCCAATACTTCAAACCTGAAAAAGTATCTTGGTCTTATTTTTATCGGTAATACCACAGGTCAGATTTTATTTTTAGGATTGGGGACCTTATTGGTAACTAAAATAGCGGCTCCTAAAGGTAAGGTATTTTCATACCTGGGTTTTCATTATGATAAAAGTATTGGAAGACTGATACTTCTGACTATATTATTAATCTTAGCCATTCAACCGTTCATTTGGTTGCTATCCTGGTTAAATGCACTGATTCCTTTCCCACAAAGTTATCTTCATTTTGAAGATATGCAGGATAAATTGCTGCAAGATTTTCTCTCCGGGAATAAACAGGTCTACTGGACGCTATTTAACGTCGCGCTGGTTCCTGCTTTTTGTGAAGAAGTGTTATACAGAGGATTCGTCCTGAATACTATTAAACGGAAATGGGGCGTCACTGCTGCTGTACTGTTATCCGGAATCATTTTCGGTTTGTATCATATACGATTTACTGAACTCATACCTTTGGCGATACTCGGAATTATTCTCGCTATACTCGCTTGGAAATCAGGTAGCATTATTCCTGCTATGGTTGCTCATTTTGTGAATAATGCAACCTCTGTTATTATTGCATTTAAATTTCCTAATTATGCTTTTTCGAGTTCTACGGCCAATTCCATGCCACCGCTTATTTATGTTGCATTAAGTATTATCGTTTCTGGTTATTTGTTTTATATATTTATAAAAGAGTCTAATAAAAGTATTAAAGGAGGCATAAATGTTTAGTACCCCTAAACCGGATAATATTGAAGATTGGGAATGTATCTATGAGACAACAACAGAATATGATGCCCAATTAGCTAAAAATTACCTTGAGAACAGGGAAATCAAAGTCAGCATTTTATCAAAGAGAGATTCTTCTTTTGACGTGAATGTTGGAGATCTTGCGCTGATCTATGTGTATGTTCCCAAAGATTCGGTTAAAGATGCAAAGGATGCTATCGATGAATGGAAAAATGCTCATGAAGAGGAAGAGTAATAAAATGGCACTGTTTAATAAATAGACATAGTGACAGAATTAACAAAGAGGGTACTATTTGCACTGATCGCAGGCCCCATTTTTTTGCTATTGTTGTGGTTAGGAGGATGGTATTTAAGAATTACAATTCTCATTATTGGCTGGATCATTCAATATGAAATGGGAGGTATTGCTGATCGCGCCGGGCTTTCGCCAAATATGTGGATTAGCTATCTGGCGGGAGCATGGATTATTCTGTACCCTGTTTTACCTTTACCCTACTTTTGGGGATATCTGTTATTGCTCTCCCTTATGCTTGCAGAAACAGTAAACAGGGAAAGTGACAGTGTTAAGCGAATTTTTGGTACCCTGTTTTGTAGTGTTTACGCTCCTGTTTCCTTATTAAGTTTTCTTTATATCAGGAATGTTTTCGGTTCCAGTGAAGAAGGTGTTGCATTGGCTTTCTCTCTGGTACTGATGGTATGGGGAAATGATATATTTGCCTATTTTGGCGGGCGTGCTTTTGGGAAACATCTTCTCGCCCCACATATTAGTCCAAAGAAAACATGGGAGGGTTTTTTCTCCGGATTTATTGGTGCCGGGGTCGGATTAATCATTATTAAGCTTATATATGGTAATGCCTTTCCTGTGCATATTCTGATGGCCTTATCCATTATCGTGGTTGTCAGTATATTCGGCCCAGCCGGAGATCTGACGGAAAGTAAATTAAAACGTTTTGTTAATATCAAAGATTCAAGTGAACTGATTCCGGGTCACGGAGGGGTTTTTGATCGGTTTGATGCGTTGCTAATGGCATCTTTGGCAACATTTATTCTATTAACTATCGGAAAATTACTATTTCATGTCCCATTTTAAACTGTCTTATCAAAAAATAGATTTACCACTTCGGCATACATTTACTATTTCAAGAGGATCAAGAGATTTTGCTAAAAATGTAATTATTCGTGTTTCAGCTGATGGTATCGATGGATGGGGAGAGGCTGCTCCGAATCATCGCTATAATGAAGATCCTGAATCCGTTATTAAATTCCTGGATAACATTGATCTAAGTAATATCAAAAATCCCTATAATATTCAGGAATTAATAGATTATTTAAATCAAATTGATACCGGTGAACATGCAGCAAAAGCCGGTTTGGAAATGGCTTTTCAGGATTGGATTGGTAAAAAGCTCGATATTCCCCTGTATAAATTGTGGAATGCTCCTTCCAATATCGGACCACAGACTTCGGTGACAATCGGTATTTCTGATTTAGATGAGATTGAGGATAAGATTAATGAATTTGATCAGTTTCCTATTTTGAAGGTTAAACTGGGTAGTTCAAACGATAAGCCCATTATCGAAGCCATTCGGTCAGTAACCGATAAACAACTCTGGATTGATGCCAATGAAGGCTGGAAAACATTGGATCATGCCCGGGAGATGGTAGATTTTTTGAAGGATAAAAATATTGGAATGATTGAGCAGCCCATGCCGGCCGATCAAATTAAAACGATAAGAGATCTGAATACTGATTATGATATTCCATTTATTGCGGATGAAGGGTTTACTGGTAAAGAATCGCTCGAAACGATAGCTGAAGCGTACGATGGAATCAATATCAAATTGATGAAAGTGGGAAGTATGCGAAAGGCCCTTCAGATTATTGCCCAAGCTCGAAAATTAGGACTCAAAATCATGATTGGCTGTATGCTGGAATCCGGTCTTGCGAATACGGCAGCAGCAAATATCAGTCTCTGGGCAGATTATGCTGATATCGACGGACCTATGTTATTATCTGAAAATCCTTTTGAAGGATTTACGCTCACAAATAAAAATCATATTACTGTAAATGATGAAAGCGGTTTAGGTGTTAGTATGATAAAAG
>DATFMK010000855.1:0-3355 GCA_035267005.1 Balneolales bacterium | reverse complement strand
GACCCACCCGGTGGATGGTATGGAAGAGTATCCGGATCAAATAGATTAAACGGGCATATTTATGAGTATGGGATATGGGACACTGACAAGTCGATACTTGCTAAAGTGCCTTTTGATACATTGGTATCGTATTATCATCATTTTGCAGCAAATATGGCAAGATGGGGCGTTACAACTGTCCAAACTATGGGGACTAATTTGCCAATAAAGCGATTGGTTGGGGCATTGGATGCATCGCATACTCCTATTCGATTTTCCATATATGAAAGATATCTGCCCAAAAAAGATGTGGCTGAAGAGTGGGCGCAACCACAACCTGTTCCCACTTCTTCAATGGTACGAATTGCCGGGATGAAGTGGATATTGGATGGTACACCACCCGACAGAAATGCATTCATGCGTCAGCCTTATGCCGATCGTCCCGGATGGAGAGGTAGACTGGATTTTTCTCCGGAGGATTTGCGGCGTATTCTAAAGCATGCCCTTGATAATAATGAACAAGTAGCTTTTCATACCGTTGGAGACTCCACGGCATCAGTGGTCTTTCATCTTATGGAGTCGCTCGCACCGGCTGCCACCTGGCGATCAAAGAGGGTAGTAAGAATCGAACATGGCGACGGATTAGCTCCTGATCTTCTTAAAGAAGGGAAAAAACTGGGTATAGTCTTAACTCAAAACCCGCTGCATTTTACACATCCTAAAATTTTGGAAGCGCGTTATGGACCCGTTCGTATGAAATGGGCTCAACCTTTACGTTCCGCACTTGAAGCTGGAATCCCATTAGCGTTGGGATCAGATATGCTACACGGTCCCACACTGAATCCATGGCTTAATATCATGCTGGCCGTTAAAGATCCGGCTCATCCTAAGGAAGCTATAACAAGGAAACAGGCGTTGCTCGCTTATACAAGTGGTGGCGCTTATGTTGCAAGGGAGGAGGATATTCGCGGTACAATAGCTCCGGGCATGCTTGCGGATTTAGCCGTATTGTCAGAGAATCCATTTTCAATTTCTCTGGACCAGATGCCTCGCATTAAGAGTATTTTGACGCTTGTCGGAGGTAAAGTCGTATATGATACTGTAGCTCTGAACAATAACCAGACGATTTCAAGCCATTAGAATATAAATTTATGATTAAAAGACTTGGCAGGTTTTGGAAACCTGCCAGTTCTGTTTTACAGCTCACAAAGGGTTTTTAACCTTTGGAAGATTATATAAACGGGAATCTTTAATAAACAAAACATGGAAATTTCAAAAAAAATCAAACCAACTCAAGTAAAAGTAAAAAAGGATTCGATATATCGTCATGCTTATATCTATATCGCACTGATCTTTATATTCATATTTGTTGGTTTTTTCCCAGACTATTTTTCACGTCTCGGGAAGACAGATCTGATTCACCACATTCACGCAATTTTTGCAATGATGTGGATGGTGCTTGTTGTCACGCAAACATATCTGATTGGTCACGATAATGTGCTGTGGCACCGCAGGTTAGGAAAACTTTCATTTGTATTAGCTCTCATGATGTTGATTACCGCCCTTGATATGGTGCACCTTGCACTGGGCAGGGGAACAGCTCCGTTGAAGTTGGGCGATGGCCGGATCGCTTTAGGCTACATTGATATTAGTCTGCTCGTTTATTTCATCCTGTTTTATACACTTGCGATTATCAATCGTCGTGATTTTCGAAAACATCAACGTTATATGGTATCCACTGCTTTTGTGGTTATTCCACCGGCTCTTGGACGGATTCCGTTCTTTTATATGTACCCCGGACATCTAAGCGCATGGAGAGCTGAATTTTATGCAGTGATTTTTATCGAGATCGTCGTCCTGATACTACTTTACAATGACTGGCGCAAGAAAAAACTGTACTTCGCCTACTGTTTTTCATTTTTGTTTTTCCTGCTTGTTTTGGTAACAGCCCAATTATCACTTTCATGGCATTGGTGGCTGGATATTTCACAGTTTTTGGCCGGTTAAGAACCAATAAATCAAGCCAATCCCCCAAGGATTTCAAACCCATAGAGACTAACATACGGAGGGCTTAATAAATAAAAAGAAAATAAATTTAGGGAGGGAAAAATAATTTATGGATGATAAAACTGTCTATAAAAAATCAAAACGTATTACACGAAATTTCAAAAGGATTAATAATTCGAATCGTGGCATAATATGGTCGTTGCTTGCACTGTTCATGATACCCATGCCAGCACTGGCACAAAACGTTTTCAACGGCACATGGAAAGTTGATCCCGGCAGCTACAAAACCACCATGCAAGTAACCTTCACACTGAAGAACGGGGTTTACCGGGTTCAATCGACCGGACAACCGGCCTATCACATTAAGGCGGATGGGGATTTCCACAAAGTTTTGGGACAACCGGGTTTCGATGCTGAATCAGTCAGGATCATAAATGATCATACTGTTCAAACCACGCGCGAGAAGAATGGCAAGAAATTTAGAAAAGCGACTTTTTCCGTCAATTCGGATGGAAATTCCGGTACCGCGTCTGTGGAAGTGACCATTAATGACCATCATTTAAAGTATAATTCCACCTGGGAACGCGTTACCAAAGGACCGGCCGGTTCGCATGCTATATCGGGGACATGGCGTATGCAGAGGGTCCCCCATTCCACATTGTCGACCATGACATACAAGATCCAGGGAAATTCCATCAATTTCCACAGTTCGACAGGCGATTCCTACCATGCAAAGCTGGATGGGACCGAAACAACAGTGACCGGGGATAAACCAGGCGAAAAAACATCCGTGGTGATGTTGAGTTCTCACAAACTGCGCGAACTATACTGGGTAAAAAACAAGATAGGCAATGTGAGCGTAACCACTGTCGCCAACGATGGCAAGACAGCAAAGGTCGTTGATCACAACCTGGATACCGGTATTACGACAACATTTACAATAACGAAGCAGTAGCTGGATGAAAAAAAAGTTTAGGACGGTGTCTGCGGGCAAGGATCAATCCTTCCAGGGTTTAAAACCCTGGAAGGGCTCAACAGCAAACGGGGGCTCCATGGAATTATCGACCTATTAATCATTCAATAAATCACATCAAATTATTATCCGATGAAAAAAAACAGTCAGCTAAATTTCCTGTTTACCGTGATAACATTTTTGATTATTTCAGGGTTATCACAGCAACCATCCTATGCCCAATTAACCGGGAATCAGGATGAAATTTCTAAAGTATCGCCGGCAAGTATTGATTCCATATTTGCGAAATACGATCACACCAATACGCCGGGATGTGCCCTGGGGGTCGTACATAATGGCCACATCATCTATGAAAGGGGCTATGGTATGGCCAATCTTGAGTATAGTATTCCGATA
>DATFMK010000854.1:0-2511 GCA_035267005.1 Balneolales bacterium | reverse complement strand
GGGTGCCGCAGACCCAGTTCGCGAGAGTGATCGCAGCGCAGGCGAAGGGCTACTGCGCCGCTGAGAACCTGAACCTAATCTTCGTTCCCAGTGGCCCTGACGTCGACAACGTAGCCGTCGGAGGCGGCTCGGGGCACTATCTCCCGGCTTTTGGCGGTCTGGAAGCCATGGACATCGCGTGGCGGTTCATGCATGCCCTGGTGGGTGTGCCTTACAGGATAATTGAAAAAGGAATATGAGATTTCAATTTAGCATAATGCAATGATGAAGGCAGGGTCAACTAATGGCTCTGCTTTTCCATATACAATGGGTTGTTTCTTCAAAACATAGCTTGAGATAGCTGCATTGTGACAAAAGCTTCTTTGCAGTTCTAAAACTTGTGATTTGCTCCAACTAATCAACACTTTTAGAGAGCCCCGAAAACTTGTGATATCATCATTTTGGCAAAGGAAGCCGAGGCCCCAATCCCCATCTATTCTATGGCGAATTAGAGTACCCTAAAGCTTTTTGGATATCACAATTGTATCACAACTCTGGAGGGTGAATCCGATCCTATGGATTTGCCCTTTTAATTTGCCTGAAGCCCCGTCTTTAGGAGCTGCGGTTTGACACCAGATACAAAAATGCGGTAGCTTGCATGTATCAGCTTGATATCTGCAATAATTCCAAAAACTTCGAAAACTTTGATTATCTCAATATATCACTACTTGGCGTCATGTTGGTCTAATGGCAAAATCTCACAAATATCCTATGTGACCGTCTTTTCATATCGGTAATACTATTCTGAACTTTTTTTCACATAATCTTCATTTTTTTTCACAATTTCCCATCTGTTTACATGCATTAAAATCATCCTATTTTTTTGATACCATTCATATTTTTTAATTCGTTCCCAGCACTGGCATACCTATTGCTCTTCATCCTTTGTGTCTGATCAGGTTGTATAAGATAAAAATGTACTTCTGTACTAATATTTTAGCTTAAACACCTCCTGATCATGTCCACCATTATTAACGGGGCGGGCTAAAAAACCAAAGCCTGATAGCCTTTGGTTAAGCCCCCCCCAACTTTCTTTCAAAATTTGGCTATGCGGGAATACTTCAGGGTAGACTTCGATCTGGCCTAAGTCCAAGTTGCGGATTCAAATCCCGCTTCCCGCTCCATATTAGCTTTGAAATGAATATAGGTTATCCAATGAAAATCTTGATGCCAAACATGAGCAAATCTGAAGGACCTCTTACTGTATGTAACTGCACTGATAAAAATATCAGAAGGGAACAAAGAAAATGTATTACCTATCGTGAGGGCAAAAAAGGGTATTGTGCATATTATCGCCCTTCAATCGGTGCTTGCGCCAATTATGATGGATGTTTTTCAAGCATTGAGAATTGATAGCAACCTATCATATTAGACGAGGATATAAACTATGCGTGTCATATTCAGAAAAATTCTTAAAAACGAATCCGGGATCTTCGCAATCTGGATCATAGGCATGTTCGCCTATGGTGTTTATGTAATCATCACAAATGGTACTTAACGGCGGAATAGGAGAGGCATTGGCGCCCCCTACAGAGGAGGTGCCTATGACTTTGGACTCAGCAATGAGCCTCAAAAAGAGGCAACTGATCATTAAGACAGAAAGGATAGAAACAAGACACTGTCATCCGAAATAATTTATGAAAAAGTGACAATAACGCATGGATATCCCACGAAAAGGATTTAAAAAAGTAATAAGCGTTTATTTTAACCCAAAGATTCATGAAGTAAATTTCTATAATTATGGGTAAAAGAGACAAAAGATATTCAGCTATTAAATTTAGAATAATTAATAAAAATACTTTAGATGGTTCTGGTAATGGTCGCCGTTCTGGAAAAGATAGACGAAAAATATCAACAAAAAAATATTTTCTTGAGGGCGGACTTGAAAGAAGGAGTTGGAAGGAACGCAGAAAAAATTGGTATATGATAATGTAAAAAATATCAATGTATATTTGGACCTCAATCAATAAGCAGTAATGATAGCTGACTATTTAAGTTGCACGCTCAAGTATCAACATCTTTGCAACTGCTATTTTTGCATACTCACTGCTCCTTCCCTATATGAAGAGTAATTGTTTTGATCATCGTTTCATAAAAATTTTATGTATGAGGAGATAAAATGAATTTAGATTATATTTTGCTATTGTTTGCTCCTATCCTCATTATGTTTTTAATTGCAATCATTGGTCTTATATTCGACAAAAAGGAATATTCGGAAGATTTACTCGAGTTTCAAAAACAGTTTTTAAAAGAGAATCCTAATGAAACCCTTAAACCAAGATTGTATAAAGGCGGCATATAAGGAAACTTCTCAACAATCCTAAAACCTTGGATATCTGGTACCTTTCCTATAGATAGATGTTGGGGAGGCGAGCGAGCCCGTAGGGTGTAGCTCGCGGAGCCTGCCCAACTCTATTTATAGGGGATTTCAAGTCTTAAATTCTCCCCGAATCATCCATTCTATAAAAATAA
>DATFMK010000853.1:0-5549 GCA_035267005.1 Balneolales bacterium | reverse complement strand
CACAATAACCACTTTCAAACCGTTTTTTAACGTATGACGAAGCACGGTCTCTTGACCATCTTTATTTTTAGCCAAAACCGATGTTCCCGAAGTAAAAATAAAAATGAGCAAAAGGGAAGTTATAAAACCAATATTGTGAAGCGACCGCTCCCTGAATCCATATCTTGACTTTATTCTGTTCATCATTTGTTTTTTTAGTTCCAGTTTCAATACAAATATGTTCAACTATTTAAACTCCCCAAAACATGTTTTGTTCTGTTAAAGTTTAAATTATGGTATGAAATAAATTAATATCGTGAAAGGCCTAATCCATAATAGATTTCACAAGTTCTATATTTTCAGTAGTATAAATAACATAGGTTTTCCATATATATTCTATTAAGATTTCAGAGGGTGGTCGTTTTGAAATTATAATGGGAGTTCATATCCCAAACTAATGTTAAAATATGTCGTTTGATTAATTTAACGTGAATTCGATATAATTTTATGCCTATAAAGGTCCCAAAGGCAGGTTTAGAAGATCTCTCACCCAAAAAGCGGGTTCGAGATGACACTTCTTAACGTTGTTTTTTAATCCCACCATTATCCATCGTTCATTCGCGTCATTTCGATCAGAGGGAGAAATCTTCAGAGTCAAATAGTTATTTCATAATATTGTTTTAAGAAGATTTTATTTCGAACCCACGTTAATTTATAAACATAGATCAAAGCATCTGGACAGCAACCGTCTACAGTCTATCGAGGTTGTGAAAAAAAATACTAAACAAGATTTGATATCTTAAAAAATCAAGGTGCCTTGTCGCTTGCATTACTATTTTTTCACAGGCTCTGTGGATAGTGTTTTGAAACAATGCAGAGTTCCTAACCCAAGTTACTGTCTTTATGCGCCATTTGGTGAACAAAAAAATTAGATCCACAACAGATTAAAATGCTTAGTAGCATCAGAACAAATCTATGTCGTCAAAAATATTTACATAATTTCCTTATGTCGAATTCACGTAAAATAGCATATTTCCATATTTTACATTAAGGGGGAAATGAGTATCACTCATTTTATTGACATTATCAATAATGGAATACTTTTGCCAGTAAGAACATCATCAATAAACCCAAAAGGAAAAGGCTGAAATGAAGAAATGCATCACTTAAATTTTCCTGTAATTTGATTTCCGGAACTAAATCGGATGCAGCGATATAAATGAAGTTACCAGCTCCAAAAAGCACAATTCCAGCCAGATTGATTTCCTTTACAGTGAAGTAAGCTAAGAGCGCTCCAACGGGAAAAGTGAGTGCCGATACAAAATTCCATAACAGAGCACGGGTCTTCGAGTAACCGCCATGTACGAGGATACCAAAATCACCCATTTCCTGAGGAATTTCATGCATGGCTCCCGCTATCCATGCGATGATTCCAGCTTCCTGATTGAGCAGAAACGTACTGGCAATTCCCAATCCACCGAGAAAATTGTGAATGGCATCCCCAAAAAGAATAAGATACGTTACCGGCTTTCGCTTATTATTTGACAATTGATGAGAATGATGCCAATGCAGAAATTGTTCCAGACCAAGAAAAGTAACGAAACCTCCGGACAACCAGGCACCTGCATTTATAAAATCCAAAGATTGCATACCTTCCGGTATCATATGAAAAAATGCTCCTCCAAATAACGATCCGGCAGCAAAAGAAATGAGAAATAGAACCAGGCGCTTAAATAATTCTGTTTTAAAAATTATAGTCAACCCACCTATCATGGCGATAGCACTCATCAATAAACCCCCAGCAATAATCCACAAAAAAGTATTCATTTATTGTGAGTTTGATAATAAATAGGCTAATGATCACTCTTTCAAGATAATGTTTATATCGTCACTTTATGTATTTAAAATTTTATCATTTAGCTTTATTCCTAATCAATAATATAGTTACGCGAAAATTTAGTTTTTTATCTAACAAAAAATGGTCAACCGTTTCCGGTTAGCCATCATTTATGATTTAAAAAGAATTTAAAATTAACGTGAGTTCAAGATGGCGCTTTTAAGTGATGTTTTTAATATCATCATCTGTTTCCCTTACGCGTTATTTCAAAAAGGTTTTTAAAAAATTTTATCTCGAACTCACGTTAAAATTATTGACCATTATTGACCATTTGCATTATCACTTGGCAATGGTGGCAGATGTGGATGATAATTACGATACGGGGGCATTTTGTAATTGGGCTGCGGATGTTCTTTCAGTTTTTTCATAGCAACCTGCACCGCTTTTTCTAACTGTGGATCATGTCCTTCTCTCACTAATTTTGGATTTTGCCAAACAGATACATTGGGCGCAATGCCATGATCTTCCACCGGAAATGTCCCATGTAATCCTTCAATGGCCATGCGGGGCGCCGTTACCATACCGTCATCCATTAAAGGTGGATAACCGCCAATTCCAACAAGACCTCCCCAGGTTTTTTGTCCGACCAAGGTTCCGATATGATCCATCTTGAAATACCAGGGCAACGCATCACCGCCCGATCCGGCGAATTGGTTAATGAGCATAACTTTCGGACCAAATACCGCTTCCTGTGGTAAGATCGCTTTTTTCCCGTAACGGGTGATAAACATGCTCATGGGTTTACGTTTGAGATATTGAATGATGTAATCAGAAATATCACCACCATGATTGAATCGTTCATCGATGATAATGCCTTTTTTATTTACCTGAGAGAAAAAGTATCGATTGAAGTTGTTAAAACCACCGGCTCCCGTATTGGGCAAATAAACATAACCTATCTGACCATGACTCAGTTTGTTTACCAATTTTTGATTGTGTCTGATCCACGCTTCGTTTCGCAATGTATGCTCACTCGGTATGGTTTTAACCGTAATCTGATGCGAATCCTTCATACCGGGATTTGGTCCAACCGTCAAAGTTACGACTTTATTGGCGAGATCCTGAAACGCTTTGTAAATGTTCATATCTCCGGAAATCGATTTTCCATTAACCGCAAGGAGGTAATCACCTGTTTTTACCTTAAGTCCGGTTTTTGCCAATGGAGCTTTCAAATCCGGATTCCACTTTCCTGCTTTAAATATTTTTGTGATTCGATAATGATTGTGCTCAATTTTATAATTGGCTCCCAGTAAACCAACTTTGATATCATCCATTTTCGGTTCTGTTCCCCCTTCTACAAACATGTGGCCTACCGATAAATAGCTGAGCATCTCCCGAAATAGGAAGGAAAGTCCCGCACGACTTGCGATACCCGGTACATAAGCCGAGAACTCTTTTTCCGCTTTGTGGATATTTAGTCCGTCGTAATTAGGATTGTAGAAAAAGGCTCTTTCGATACGCCATGCATCATGAAACATCTCCTTCCATTGCTCATGCGGTTTAACAAAAACACGCATGTTACTCATATGGAGTTCTTTGGGTTGCTCCACCTTCGGACCTCTTGTGGATGCAATAAACCAATGTCTTCCTTGTCGATACAACATTTTTGTACCTTTGGATGATAACGTAAAAGCTGATACCCTGTTAACAAGCGTATTTGTTTTTTTAGATTTCAAGTCATATTTAACGACAGCAGCGCCTTCACCGTAATGACCCGGAATGGTTACCAACGGCATTTTTATCAGATATAACGTTCCCGATAAACCCACCTTTAATCCTTTATAATTTTTTGCGGGGAGAGGTAATGATTCGATACGAGACCTGATGCCATTAAAATCTATTTTTACGGATTTGGCATTATTTCCATTATGGGTGGATTTTGACTGAGACGTATCCGAGGTTTCAAATCCACTTTTAGGTGCCGTAAGCGATGGAAGGCCGTTTCGTAGACTCACCGCATAAACATTTCTGATAACCGGACGCTCCATGCTGGTCATTTCCCACGGACCTTTACCTTCCGATAACGCGGTATTGGTGCTGGACGTGAAATATAAATAGTTTCCATCCGCACCAAATGCCGGATACAAACAATCACTTCCTAAATCCGTGATTTTCTGACTTTTATGATCTTTCAGTGAATAAATAAAGATCGAATGGAGAAAATTGGGCATTATTTTGGTGTAGGTTATCCATTGACTATCCGGCGACCAATCAGCATCAAACTCGTGTAGAGAATTATCATCATAATTATCAGTGTCTATTTTAACCGGTTTAGGATCAGACTTTGAAATATCGATGTACCATAGATTCAGTTTTTGATCGCTGAATGTCAGTTTTTTACTATCGGGTGACCATTTCAGGTTATAATAATACGCGTTCGGCTGACCAAGTTTGATTTTTCGGATCGTCCCCAATCCTTCCTGATTTTTTATATAGAGATCATACTCTCCCTTTTTATCAGCAAAGTAAGCAATGGACTTTCCATCGGGTGACCATGCCGGATCCCGATCTTCAACTCCGGGACTACTCGTTAAATTATCGATACTGCCGTGTTTAGTGGGAACCGTCAGGATATCTCCATGTGCCTCAAAAACCGCACGTACGCCATTTGGAGAAATATTATAATTACGTATCTCATCCGCTACTTTTTTAAAATGAGGACGCAATTGCGGCAAATCCCCTTTTACCGTAACCGGAATTTTATGAGATCTGTGTGTAGCATAATCGTAGATATATAACTGACCAAATTTGGAATAAATGATCCCTCCTGGTCCGGCTGAAGCAGATGTAATATCGAAACCATTATTATTAATAACCTTATTAACTTGTTTCGTTTTCGTATTGTAAGAAAAAAGTGATATAGGACCATCCTGATCCGACAAGTAATAAATTTTGTTTCCTACCCACATGGGATCGTTATAATTGGCATTTTTTCTCGGAATTTTAACCACATTTGAGTTAGCCAGATTCGCAATCCAAATCGGTGTTGTTTGTCCACCACGATAATGCTTCCAAAAAGGCTCCCACTGAAAAAATGGAACATACGCTAAATGAGAACCATCCGATGAATAAGATCCGCTCTCAGCCATCGATAACGGCAATTCTTTTGGAAATCCACCATTCACCGACACCGTATATAACTGATCGGGATCGGAGTAACTATAGCGGCGGGAGCGAAACAGAATGTGCTTACCATCGGGTGTCCAGCCTACCGCCACATCATTACCCGGATGAAAAGTAAGCCGTTTGGGTTGACCACCATTTGCAGAAACCACGTATACATCCAAATTATGATCATACATTCCGGTATAGGCAATCATAGAACCATCGGGGGAAAAAATCGGTTTGGTCAGCACATCCGTTCCGGTAACGATACGATGCGCTTTCCCGCCCTTTCGATTTACGATCCAGATTTCGCCACCATATTCAAATGCAATATGCGTTTTCGATAATGTGGGATATCGAAGTAATAACAATCCCTCAGCATTCGCGTTGTCTCCATTTTGAGAGAAGTTTCCAGCAAGTTTTGTTTTTAATTCTTTTTGATTTTTAACCTGATTCTTCAGATCCGGGAAGTTTTTCAGATTTAAAGCTTTCACATGTATTGCCATCGACAATAGCAAACATGTAAAAGCCATCTGACGAAACAGTACTTTTTGGTTCATAATATTCT
>DATFMK010000852.1:0-2042 GCA_035267005.1 Balneolales bacterium | reverse complement strand
TAACCCGAATTATTCACGTAAGCAACAAGAAGTAATACATATCATATTGTAAATTATTGTACTTATAAAAAATAAACCGATGCTCGATTTTGAGGACACTAAAAAGAGCTGCGAAATTTGGCTGTGCTCCGCGTTGAAATTTAAAATGCTTAATCAAGGTAATAAAGTGCCTTTCATGCGCATTTTTAATTTTGCCTTGATAACGACTAAATTTCTTGGTGAATAATCCGGGTTAATGTGAGTTCGAAATAAAAAGGATAACCCCAAAAATTATCTTCCATCACAGATAGAATGGGAAGGCAAAGGTTTATGATGTTGAATTCAGATATTGAGGTTATCCAAAAAAAATAATTTATAAGAAGATATCGCTAAATTTGGTCAAACATTTATAGTTGCTGACTTGTAGGCCGATACAGGATTTCATTGATATCTACATCCTCCGGCTGACTGATAGCATAGGAGACCGCCCGTGCAAAGGATTCGGCAGGAATGGCGTGTTCTTCATAGAAATTATGCATCTTTTCGGAAATATCCTCTTCACTGATGCTGTCAGGCAATTCTGTGGCAACGGCACCCGGTGAGATAATCGTAGTGCGGAGATTATACGGTTTCACCTCCTGACGCAGTCCTTCGGATATAACCCGTACGGCATGTTTGGTAGCAGAATATACCACGCCACCGGGACGTATCTTATGTCCGGCCACGGAAGAGACATTGATAATATGCCCGCTCTTTTGCTTCTTCATAAACGGCAACACCGCGGCAATGCCATACAGAACACCTTTAATATTGACGTCGATCATCTGATCCCACTCATCAATCTTGAGACGTTCGAGTGGGGAGTGCGGCATCAATCCGGCGTTGTTAATCATAACGTCAATGCGTCCATATTTTTCCACTGCCTTATCGACCAGCTTTTTCACCTGATCGCGATCGGTTACATCCGTTGTTATGGCGAGCGCTGGGCCACCATCCTTGTTTAATTCTTCAGCCAGTTTATTAATTCGGTCGGTGCGCCTTGCGCCAAGAACAAGAGTTGCTCCCTGTGCGGAGAGCTGACGGGCCGCCGCTTCGCCCAATCCGCTGCTGGCTCCGGTGATGACGATTATTTTTCCTTCTATATTGTTGTTACTCATAAATCTAAAATTTTTTTTCGTGTGATTAGAATTTATCGCATCTCTTTTTCAAAATTATCCAACAATGCTCTTCAGGTTATCATTCGGGTTTACAACAATGTTTGTGCATCGGTTCCCGATAAAATTTATCCGGCTGTGAGATTACCTTTGAATGTTCAAAGATTTGCTTGAATCATGAAAATGATTATGCATGATTTAGATGAACACCACCTTCAGATGGAGCCCATCGGTTAAAAGGCTGTATTCAACGTCCGGTTCTCTCGGAAAGTTCTTTGGGATACCGGGCGCCCTGTACTTCGATTTTGGATAAGGCATTTTCGATCTGATTGAGATCATCCGAACTGAGCTCAATATCAACCGCTCCGATATTACTTACCAAATGCTTCAACTTTGTGGTGCCCGGAATGGGGGCGATCCACGGTTTTTGTGCCAATACCCAGGCTAAGGCAATTTGGGCACGAGTTACGCCGTGATCACCGGCAATGGTTCCAAGAAGTTCAACCAACTGCTGATTGGCCTTGCGATTCTCTTTGTTAAACCGTGGCACGATGTTTCTGAAATCATTATCAGAGAATGATGTGTTTTCATCAATATCACCGGTGAGAAAACCTTTGCCCAGCGGGCTAAAAGGGACAAATCCGATTCCAAGTTCCTCAAGGACTGTCAGCAGTTCTTTTTCCGGCAGTCTCCACCACATTGAGTACTCGCTCTGGATAGCAGTAACCGGCTGAATGGCATGTGCTTTCCGGATCGATTGAACACCGGCTTCCGACATGCCAAAGTGTTTGACCTTGCCTTCATCAATCAACTTTTTAACGGTTCCGGCTACGTCTTCAATGGGGACGTCCGGATCAACACGATGCTGATAAAACAGATCGATATAGTCGGTCTTGAGACGTTTGAGGG
>DATFMK010000851.1:0-7567 GCA_035267005.1 Balneolales bacterium | reverse complement strand
GAGATCCCGGATCGGGGTCCGGGATGACGTCAACTACACGTTTTTAAGCTTTTAAATTTAAAGTAACACAGTGGCCTCAATGTCATACCATCTGTGTTCCCCTGCGGTTAAAAAATTCCGCGAAAATCCGCGTCGTCCGCGTTCCATCTTTTAAGTTTGCATGAGCCTTTAACAGCGAGATCCCGGATCGGGGTCCGGGATGACGTCAACTACACGTTTTTAAGCTTTTAAAATTTAAAGTAACACAGTGGCCTCAATGTCATACCACCTGTGTTCCCCTTTGATTAATACATTCCGTGAGAATCTGCGTCGTCCGTGTCATCCGCGTTCCATCTTTTAAGTTTGCACGAGCCTTTAACCACGAGATCCCGGATCGGGGTCCGGGAAGACGTCAACTACACGTTTTTAAGCTTTTAAAATTTAAAGTAACACAGTGGCCTTTCGGGACACGGCAAAATTTCTTGGTGAATAATCCGGGTTAACTACATTCTCATCTTACATCAGGTAAAAAATTACTGCTCACTGCTACAGTCCTAACTGATGCAAAAATATCGTCAAAGAAACCGGTTTGAAGATGATCGTGTAAACAACTCCGACCGCGGCACCGGCGATATGAGCTTCATGATTGATATACCCTCTCTGTTGTTTGCTTTCGTATAAGCTGTATGCGATAAACAAAATCCCAAAAATAAGCGCCGGAATGCCTATAGGGATAAAAAACAGATACAACTTCTCCCATGGATCGAACAAGATAAATGAGAAAATCACCGCTTCAACAGCTCCTGATGCCCCGAGACTGGCATAAGCCGGATCATTATTATACTTGATAAGACTTGGGATATTAGCGATGATCAGGGCTGAAAAATAGAGTCCTACAAATATTGGCGTTCCTAAAAGCTTTTCCACAAAGGGACCAAATATATAAAACGTGAACATATTGAAAAGAAGGTGCATGAAATCGGCATGTAAAAAGCCGGATGTTACCACCTGATACCACCTATTCTCATGAACCGTATAATAAGGCCGCAACATCCCCTCTTCAAAAAAATGCGGAAACACGTACCAGGCTGATAGTGAAGTAATAACCGTTGCAAAAAGTATAACGTAAGCCATTGAATAACTTTAAGTAATATTATTTTAATTTGAGCATATCCTAATGAAAATAAAATATCGAGATCAAGGATACCAACTATTTTCTTTATAGAAACGAAATGAGGAGTAAACAATTATCAATTAGTAATGAATAATGAGGAATTAATTATGATTGTTGAGGGGAAAACGTTTACGGTTCATTTTTTGAGTAATGGCTTTTCGGTTATGTGAAATGGCAATGCCCAATTGTAGGGACGTAGCATGCTAAGTCCCTACCGCTATGTGGTGCTTATCATACAATCCTTAAAAATTTCCTCAGGAGTAGTTCTTTTTTTACTATCCCATTATCAGGAATATCTGTTGTAAAATATTCTTTTTGCAGAAAAAGGGATAGTCTTCGTATATTTGGAGTCTTAGTTGAAAAAACAAGCCGAAGTAGCTCAGTTGGTAGAGCAACGCTCTCGTAAAGCGTGGGTCGTCGGTTCAAGTCCGATCTTCGGCTCTTGTTAAAAGCCATAAGTTATGATATAAATAACAACGTATGGCTTTTGTATTTTTAGATAGCACGACATAAGTATAACAAACCTTCTTTCTTTAATCTCTCGTTCCCAAAGTCCCCTTTGGGAATGCTTAACCGGAAGCTTTGCTTCCTTTCCTCAACTTCGTTTGGTTTGAGCAGAAATTTGTTGCAAGGTTGACTTTATCACATATACAAGCAAATGAAACAGCGTTTCAAATATTACATTCCCAACGGGGACGTTGGTAACGAGGAGATAAACGGAACGTTGAGGACGAGGTAATCCTTCTCAGTACCAATAAGAAACCCTGAATACTCTTAGATACCCAGGGTTATGGTTGTGTTGTTCAGGAGGGGACAGCAGATTTGACTACATCTGCTTCATTGTTGTGTGTGTGGTGAGTAAATATTGGTTAAAAGCCTGATATATTTTGGGCATCGCAACCCTTACATCGAATTTTCTGAATGTCATCAAATTCTTGGTCAGCCAATTCATAAACAGATCGCAGCCTTTACTTTTTCCGGTAGCCACATTTTTAGCAGAAATGGCTTTACCGCCATTCTCGTCAGTCATCAGATGTAATTCACTCGCATGTTCGAACGTATGTTCGAGATCTTTGGCGGCTTGGGGATTATTATGTGATTTCCAATTGAGATAACCGAGCAGGAAGTAGATCTCCGCATTCTTATGCTGTGTCATCAATAAATCATTCAAAATACCTTTAGCATCATCGTTCCGGTCCTGATAGACAGCGATCTCGCCAAGACGAATTTTGGGATTCAAGGCTTCCTTGTTTAAATCGTTCGCCCGCATGAAATACCATTTTGATTTATCCGGCCGGAAAAACTTCTTATGCTGTACACAAAAAAGTAAATCTCCCAATTGATTATAAGCCCGCTCACTTTGTGGATTTATCCTAATTAATTTTTCCCAAACTTTCTGGGCGTTATTAAATTGATCCACTTTTTTATACATCGTACCAACATAGTACAGCGCATCCTTATGTTTCGAATTCAACTGTAGCGCTCTTTTATAAGCTGCTATAGCTGAATCCGCTTTGCCCCGCAATCGAAATTTTGTAGCTCGATTGTAATGTTTCCAGAATATTTGTGAAGAATTATGTATAACCTTAGCAGCCGAACTTTTACCGATTCCTTTCGATTCCGAGTATTTATTTATGGAGATTCCGACAAACGCCAGAATCAATACTACCGCTATGATGATATATTCTTTACGTAACATATGGTTTTACTTACTGATGAGACCGATTCGTTAACTTCTTAATTTTATGTACGCCTTCCGTGATGGCTATCCGTTCGTTAACCGGAATATCGATGAATCGCTGTTTCATACCACTTGGCCATTGTATATCCAGAGTATCTACTTTGCTGAATTTTGACAGTCCAAAATGCTGAATCGGACTGTCCTGTGATAAATAGGAACTCTGATCTCCCACCTCACGTATTTGTGTGATTCCACCACTTTCTAACTTCAACTTGGCTCCGATGGCGGATCGATTACTTTTGGTGCCTGTCAGTTTCACTTCCAGCCAGTTATTCTTATTTCCACCATCATTTCGCAGCAGTACACCATTACCGCCATTATTGACGATAAATACATCCACATCACCGTCATTATCATAATCTCCAAAAGCGGCACCTCTGCTTACATTTTTATAGGATAACGCCTCACCGCTAACCGAGGTTACATCCGCAAATCCTTTTTTAGGTCCCTCATTCCAAAAAAGTGTATTTTTCATTGGAACCAGATATTTAGGATGATCTTTTTGTTGATCCGTACTTCCATTAACGACTAATAAATCGAGACGGGAATCATTATCATAATCAAAAAACGACGTTCCCCAGCCAACGTAATCCAGCGAAATCTGTCCGAGTCCATATTTTTCCGCTTCATCCTGAAACAGCATCGGCAATCGGGCATTGGGCATTTTACTCATGGTATTTCGCTCGTTTATGTAAAAACCATTTTCTTCTGCCAGCCAGTGAGTTACAAATAAATCCATGTCGCCATCATTATTCCAGTCACCTACCGCCAATCCCATGGCTCCCCGGTAATCAGCAACATGTGCAGGGTGACTCACTTCGACAAAGGTTCCATTTCCTTCGTTTTCATACATCATATTATCCGAAACGTCATTCGCCACATACAAATCGGGCCAGTTATCATTATTGAAATCACACCAGACGGCCGATAAACTTTTACCGGTTGAGTCAGCAACGCCCGCCGGAATAGCCTCTTCCGTGAAGGTTCCGTTCCCATTGTTGTGATACAGTAAGTTCCTTTGGGCGGGAAATGAGAGCGGGTTAATCCCCGGTGGCTCCTCATCATTACCCCGCTGCACCACCTGATGATCGTTAGATTTACTGTATTTAACGTAACCACAAACATATAAATCCAAATAACCATCCCGGTCGTAATCGCCCCAGGAAGCACCGGTCCAGAATCCTTTTTTATTGCCTAAACCAGCTTTCTGGGTTTCGTTTGTGAAAGTGCCATTTCCGTTGTTATGGTAAAACACATTCTTCCCATAAGCTGTAATAAAAATATCGGGATACCCATCATTATCCATATCTCCAACAGCTACACCCATTCCCATTCCATGAAAATTGATTCCTGCTTTCTTGGTGACGTTGGTGAAGGTGCCGTCTCCATTGTTATGATATAGAGCACATTGGGCCGGTGATTTTTTCACCTGACCGGGTGACATAGTCAGCGGCCCCGCCTCATTCACAACAAACAGATCGAGATAACCGTCCTGATCATAATCGATCCAGGCCGCTCCGGAGCCCATATCTTCCGGCAATTGCGTAGTTCGTTTACCATGAAAATGGGTAAAATGGATATCCGCTCTCTTTGTAATATCCGTGAACTTGACATCAGGGTGATCTTTGGGCACTGGTTTACTTAATACTGCCGTCACCCCTTTTACGTGCTCACCAGGTATATACATTTCCCTCTTTTTCTTTCTGAAAAAGAGGGAAATTAATAATAACACAAACACGACAGCGATAGAGCTGGTGATATACAGAGATCGTTTTCTTTTGGGAATCGACATAAATGTTACTTACGGATGTGTGGGGTATGATTTTTCTACTATAATTCGTTTATGGTCACTCGATAATACCGTTACCGGAGCCGTGATATCGGTTTTTCCATGATTGAAAAATCGGTTCAGAACATATTGGTTGAATTTCCGATAACACAATTTGGCTTCTACATAAAGCGTATCATCGCTTCCAAAATTTCTGGCATGAGAAGTGTGATAAGTAAAATTATACTTGGCCTGATCACTAAATCCCGGATATAACGCACGACTGAATTTTACACCAACTAATTCCCATAAATTATGCCGGTCTATCATACTTCCATATTGATCAACCGGTTCGGCTCGATATATAAACGATCCTGGTGGAATAAAGTGATGTTTATCGAGAACCCCGGATGAATAGACAATATGTCCCTGACTGTCTTTAACCGTCAATTGTAACCAAGCCTGAATAAGATCGAGGGGTCCGGTCGGGAAATTGTGACCAGGTTTATTATTCGTAACCATGACATCGATATCCACACCTTGTCCCACACGAATGGAATCGGGGGTGATCAGATGAATGGGTACGGCAGCACCGGTATGCCATTTATTCTTTATTTCCGGGATTTTAATCTCGCCCTTCAGCCATTTCACAACAAGCTTAGCTTGCTTCTTACCACCGGGAAGTTTCAATAATGTGGGCATAAACTGATTTCCTCCCAGGAAACGGTGACTTCTGTGTTTATGATCGTTGGGCGTTCGGTTATAATCGAGTGAATCACCATTAGCCGGATCAAAAGTGGATACAAGTGGCATATGACATTCGCGACATTCAATCGTCTTCATAGGCTCTCGTGGATGATTCCAGTGACTTTTACGCCAGTTATCGTATTGATTTTGCAGTTGTACCCAGCCAACACCATTTACCTGTTTGTTAATAAATTGTTTATGGCAGGAACCGCAAAATTCCGGTGTCCTCAATAATTCACGGTTAAAACTGGAAATATGATGTCCGGGATACGCACGAATCAAAAAATCACTCAGAAACTTTGCCGTTTTACCTTTTTTCATTTCAAACATATAAGGAACCGGCTTTTTGATCTTATACTGAGCGTTTCCTTTTACATCGACTTTGGTAATCGAATGGCAACTCACACAAGATATCCCCTCATTTAGACCGATAGGGTTTGTCAGCTTCTTATCGTCCAGATTTTTTGAACCGGATAAGAGGGATATGGGATCGTGACATCCACCACAATAACGGGTTGAGGCCGGACCTTTTTCAACGGCCATCGCGTGCTGTACTTTTCTAAAAGCAGGATCCATGGCTGAATAACGGTGGGCGCTCGCCTCCCACTCTTTTCCAATGTTGGTATGACACCCACTACTCATACAAGATTTGGAATCCCCTAAGAGACGAGCGTCGATAGCACCACCGCTATTTGTTGTAGCCAGGCTCGGCTGAAAAGGTTTCTTCTTCCCGTATATGAATTGATAATCAGATGGGAACTGATTGTGAAAATGTATGGGATTGTACGCGTATACAAAAAGTATCAGAATAGCTATCTGAATTCCGATTACAAATAGAACCTGAATCCCAAACGATTTTTCTGCTTTAATTAATGGATGTGTCGCTTTTTCTTTAATCGAACGAAAATCCCGTATAATCAATAGGCCAAGATGGGGCACGACTGAGAGCAAGAATGCGAAGGTTGACACGACATGGATCTGATCCCAGGTATAATTAATTTTTGTAAGAAATACGGCTTCATAACAAAGAAAAAGACCCGATAACATGGTTAATATCGCCGTAAACATAGAGATATAACCGGTTAGTTTATAATGGGTCAGTATTCTTTTACGATTGGAAAGCCAGTGCCGAAACTGATAGATGATGTACGGTATAACAGCTACCAAACCAATAGCAGTATGAATGACCACAAGTGCTTGAGTCGTTAAGCTAAATGAAACCAGATAGATAACCAATCCAGAAATCAATTCAAAAAGTAAAATACCAACGACCCAAATCGTTAAACGACTGTGCCATTTAAACTTAGAAGCTTCCATAAGTAAGCGCTTTTAAACAATTAAAGACTAAAGACTCTTTTGTCTACTATATAAATAAATATCCCTTTGATCCAGTAAAAATTTGTAAAAATGAATAGAGCGTTTGGTGAGATAAGAGAATATTTAAAGGGAGTTCGAGATAGAATCTTTTTTAAAAAGCGTTTTAACCCGGATTATTCACCAAGAAATTTTGTTGTGCCCAAGGCGAATTTAAAAATGTGCATGAAACGTACATGGGTACATTGATTAAGCATTTTTAAATTCAACGCAGTGCACGGCAAAATTTCGCAGCTTTTTTTAGACTCCTCAAATTTGAGGAAAACTTTATTTTTTACAAGATATTGTTTTTTCAATATGATGTGTATTCATTCTTGTAGCTTACGTGAATAATTCGGGTTAAGTGGTTCCTTGACTCTGAAGATTTCTCCTTCCGCTCGAAATGACGCGAATGGGCTATAGATGATATTGATATTTAAAAATATTACTCAAAAGGTGTCATCTCGAACCCGCTTTTTGGGTGAGAGATCTTATAAACGTAAATATGAAACTAAATAACGTGAGATTTGGATAAGAATCGCAGAGTTGTAATAATTACATTGAGAATACAACCTGTGAAAATATGACTTATCTTGACGACGGACGACTGACCATAGACGGCACAGAGCTGTTTTGTTGCATAGAACATGATTCCGATACCAAACTCACGTTGATTATACGGTTATTCAGAATAAATAATGTTTAATTAATACCAGAGCGTTTCTCTGTCGTCTGTCGTCTGTGGTCGGTGGTCGGTGGTCGGTGGTCGGTGGTCATCGAATAATCTAATTTGACAGCTACTTTT
>DATFMK010000850.1:0-3304 GCA_035267005.1 Balneolales bacterium | reverse complement strand
CCACAAACCTTTCTATGGTGGGCCAATCCGGCCGTTTCTGTCAATGAAAACTATCAATCGGTCTTTCCACAAGATGTACATTTTGTAGCCGATCATGGAAAACGGGATATTTCTCGATTTCCAATTGCAACCGGAACCTATTACGAAATCGATTATTCAGAAGGTGTGGATATTTCGTGGTATAAAAATATTCCGGTACCCTCATCGTATATGGTGCTTTCTTCAAAATATGATTTTGTAGGTGGTTATGATCATGGCAAAGAAGCGGGTATTTTGCATGTTGCCGATCATCATATCTCTCCGGGAAAAAAACAGTGGACCTGGGGAAACGGCGATTTCGGTAAAGCATGGGAACGAAATTTAACCGATAATGATGGTCCCTATGTCGAACTGATGACCGGTGTCTATACCGATAATCAACCCGATTTCAGTTGGTTGCAACCCTATGAGACCAAGAATTTTACGCAGTATTTTCTCCCGTATCAAAATATTGGCGTGGTCAAGAATGCTTCGAAAGATCTCGCGCTCAATATGGATCTTGAAGAAAACGAATTATCGGTTGGGGTCTATGCCACAAAAAAATTTGGTGATTTGAAAGTTATCGTAAAAGATAACGAATCAGTCATCTGGCAGGATCAAATCGAAGTGTCGCCGGGACATGCCTTTCAGAAAAAGATCAAATTGAACAAGGATCTCTCTGAAAATGAGTTACGTTTTGCGATTTTTGATAATAATGATAATGAATTATTGAGATACCAGGCTGAAAAACAGGAAGAAACAGCTTTTCCGGAACCGGCTAAAGAAGCGAAGCCGCCCAAAGAGATAACTTCCACCGATCAACTTTATCTTACCGGCCGGCATTTAGAGCAGTATCGTCATGCCACTTATTCGCCGGATCCTTATTATTTAGAAGCATTAAAACGAGATCCCGATGATGCGGATAATAACAACGCCTACGGCTTATTATTGATGAGAAAAGGTGCGGTAGCGGCGAGTATTCCCTATTTCAAAAAAGCGATTAAGACTTTGACGCAGCGGAATCCTAATCCCTATAAAAGCGAACCGTTTTATAATCTGGGACTCGCTTTATTTTATCTGGGAAAATACGATGAAGCTTATGATAATTTTTACAAATGTATCTGGAAAGAAGAGTGGAAAGCGGCGGGATATCTCCATTTAGCGCGGATAGATTGCATTAAAAGAGATTTTAAGAAGGCTTTAACACATATTGAACAATCACTGGAAGGTAACAGTAAGAATAATGTGGCGTTGAATTTAAAAGTTTCCGCATTAAGAAAAGCGGGGGAATACAAGGATGCGCTCCGGGTTTGCAAAAAATCTATTAAACTGGACCCTTTAAACTATGGCGCATTATATGAGATCGTACAAATTCAAAATGCCTTAAATGATAAAGAAGAAAAGGAAAACGCTCAAAAAGCACTCTTAACCTATTTAGACAGAGATGTCAATAATTATCTGGAACTTTCAACAGAATATCTAGATATGGGTATGTATGATGATGCTATCGAGATCCTGAATCTGGCGACAGAAGGTAGCAACTCATCTTTTATTCAAAATTATCCCATGTTGTATTATTATTTGGCCTACGCTTTTTCCCAAAACGGTCAGGAAGAAAAAGCAGAAAAATATCTCAAAACGGCTGAGGAGCAACCTTCCGATTATTGTTTTCCCAATAGTCTCCATTCCATGAAAATTCTGGAATTCGCGATTAGATTTCATCCCGAAGGTGCCAAAGCGTTTTATTATCTCGGAAATCTGTTGTTTGATAAAAGTCAGTATGATGAAGCAATAATAAAATGGGAAAAATCGCGAGAACATGACAATTCATTTCCAACTGTTCATCGTAATCTGGCTATCGCGTATTACAATAAAAAATCCAAAGTGAACGAAGCGATTAACGCTCTTGAGAAAGCTTTCTCGCTCAATCCCAACGACGCAAGAGTCTTTTTTGAACTGGATCAACTATATCAAAAAGAAAATGTCGATCTTGAAGTCCGGTTGAACTATTTGAATAAATATGATGAGCTTGTACAGGAAAGAGATGATTTATATCTGGAAAAAATAACGTTATTGAATTATCTGGGTAAATATGACGAAGCGTTGGAATTGTTCTCAAGCAGGAATTTTCATCCATGGGAAGGTGGGGAAGGAAAAGTCACCGGACAATACGTACTATCACATGTACAAAGGGGGAAACAGTATCTGGAAGAGAGAAAATATCAAAAAGCCATCGAAGAGTTTCAAAAGGCGCGAACCTATCCGGAGAATCTTGGAGAAGGAAAATTGACCGGTGCGCGGGAGAATAATATCCATTATTATTTAGGACTAACATTTGAACAGATGGGGAAAGAAGATGAAGCTGTTTCTCATTTCAAAAAAGCAGCTAAAGGGAATTATCAGCCCTCTCTTTCCATGTATTACTACGATAAAGCCTCAGATATGATTTTTTATCAGGGATTGGCGGAATATCAATTGGGAAATAAGTCGAAAGCAAAATCCCACTTCCATAAACTCATTGATTACGGAGAAGCTCATTTATTTGATGATGTGATGATCGATTATTTTGCCATCTCCCTGCCCGATTTTCTCGTTTTCGATGAAGATCTGGAAAAAAAGAATAAAGTGAATTGTCACTATTTAATCGCTTTAGGTTTTACAGGTTTAAAGAATCATGAAGAAGCCCGGAAACATTTTGAATGGATTTTGAAAAATGATATCAATCAAACCAATGCTAAAAACTATTTAGAAGATTTGAAGCAAATTGTTAGGGTGAATCGTAAGTAGCAGAAAGCAAAATGTTATTATTAGTAGTGTTTTACAATGATAATACACAAAAACAACTTATCCCGAATTATTCACGAAATTATAAGAATCAATACATATCATATATGAAAAACAATATTTTGTAAATAATAATACGTTCCTCAAATTTGAGGAATTTAAAAAATGCTGCGAAATTTTCCCGTGCTCTGCGTTGAAATTAAGAATGCTTAATCAACGTACCAATGTACGCTTCTTACGCATTTTTAACTTCGCCTTGATCACGACAAAATTTCTTGGTGAATAATCAGTGTTTTTTTATGAATAAGTTGCAATTATAAGTTCAAGTTGTTAAATAATCCGTTAACGATAACATTCTCACTTCGGTTTATTTAAGCTTATGATGCCAGGATGTGAAGTGAAAAGATCAATTTTGTCAATATCCATATTAATGGTAGCGCTTCTTGGGTTACCCTTAGTTTCATGGGCCCAAAAGGCCGATAATCAACTTCCCGACTGGGAA
>DATFMK010000849.1:0-2532 GCA_035267005.1 Balneolales bacterium | reverse complement strand
TCGATAAGTGTAGGGGAATGATCGAAATAGAAAAGGTAGCCGACGTCAAAATTGGTAATTAATTCCCGCCGTTCCCCATATCCACTGGCGATGGGAATGCAGCCGAATTGTATGGAATCAATAAGGGGACCGCTGTTACTGAGATTATCACGATTATAGGGGAGTAATATAAAAGTTGAAGATGACAATAAATCAGCAATCCTTTCTTCGGAAAGATATTCAAGCTCAAGGGTAACCTGTTGGTCCGTCAATCCGTATTTATGTAAAAGTTTGTGCAGATCATCCGGACTATAATCGCGTGGATAACCCGCTATATGGAGATGAAAAGGTTGATCGATATTAGAAATGGTATCCAGAAGGAATTCGAGGTTTTTGTCTTTTCGAATAATCCCGTAGAACAAAAAAGAATTTGGAGTTTTTTCTTCCCAATCTATTTTATCTGTTTCATAGTCACTTCCCCACCAAATAGTTTCAACAGTTTCAGTTGATAACATTCCTTCACTAGTGATCCATTTTGTAATATTTTTTCCGTTGGTTAAAATCTTGAGATCGTGATGTTGTTCCAGGTAAGCAAAGGCTTTAAAGATAAACCGTTTATACATTCTGACGAAAGGTGATGAGCGATTTTGTAATCGGTTGATAGAATGCTGGGTGATAACGATTCTGATATTCTTAAATAAAGGACGGTTGAAACGTATAAACAGGAATAGAAGGAAAATCTCAATATCTAAAAAATGAATGGCCGCTATTTCTTCCTGTTGAAGTACATGACGGACCCTCGAAAATCCCATTAAATTTGTAAAAATCCGGATTGTTCGGTTTTGGGTTTTATAGTGAAAAGGGTAGATATCCATCGATTTTTCAATAATGTCGGATTGTTGTAAACCCAGAACCCCCAGGCATGAATACCCGAGCTCCGTCAAGTTTTTCTGAAAGGCGTGGAATTGCGACTTAAAATGACCCGGGAAGTGATAATATGGCTGGTATAAAAGTATATGTGGCACGAATCAGGAATTTTTATAAGTAATGATTTCATTCATAAAAGATTCCAATACTTCGGCTTTTTTATCCCATTGATATTTCTCTTCGATAAGAGCCCGGCCGTTATTCGATAATTTTTGCTGTAAGTTACGATCGTCAAGAAGCTTTCCGGTTTGGTTCATAAAATCTTTAGGAGTTTCAGCAAGCAGGTAATGGGTACCCGGTTCTATAGCGATGCCTTCTGCTCCAATGGAAGTCGTAATAATGGGAATTCCGCTGGCCAGTCCCTCGAGTATTTTTAGTTTTAAACCGGATCCGGATAATAATGGTACTATTAGAACAGTCGCTTTTTGACGGTAATATTCAATATCATCAACAAAGCCGAGACAAGTAATGCCCGAGTTTTTCAATTTGTCCTGAAACCATTCCGGTATGCCATGTCCGGCTATTTCGAATTTCAAATCCGGGTTGTTTTTATGCAAGTCAGGCCAAACATGCTTTACGAACCATTTAAGTCCCTCTATATTTGGGCGCCAGACCCAGTTCGAAATAGCCAGCAATGTATTATTATCGCGTTCCAGGCTGCGAAGTTTCGGTACATCTGCACCATCTTCAACTACTTCACAATTAAGATCAGGGATCATATCAAGAAATTTATGACGGTCAACCGGGGTGACAGCCGTGACTCCTTCAACCGAGAGCATAGCATCGTGCTCAAATTTTTTCATCAAACGGGCTTGATCAAGTAAAAACCAACGGATGAGCGGATTCGTTGTTTTACGTGCATTGCGTTCCAAAAGCAGGTGTTCTACATTTGCCTGCCGTAAGATAATCGGGATTCCAGGATATCGTTTTTTTAACAGATCAATAAAATGTCCGGAATGTATACCTTCCACTGAAATGATATCAAAGTCGTTGTCAGGGATTTGTGAAAGGATATCACCCATTAACGGTATATCCATACGATGCTGAATAGAAACCGGATGCCTTGTTATTGTTGATTTCAGTACAGATGGAATATTATAAGGTTTAAATTTGGCCGGCAAGCTATACAGGGTACAATAAGAGCTTAGTAAATCAGGCTCTTGTTTATGACGATTTGATTCAAAAGAAGCCATTATCAACTCATGACTGCGATGTGCCATATGTTTGGTGATATTATAAACATAGATAGCACCTCCGTCATTAGGCGGAGCCGGTATCCTCGGCATGACTATTAATATTTTCATTTAAAACCTGTTAAATAAGTTCTTTAAGAGTATCAGAAAGTTGATGGGTTAATAATTTTCGGGAATAAGAAGATATATACTTTAAAGCATTTTGATGCATATCATTGAGGAGTTGTGAGTTTTCTTTACATCTTTTTATTTCATTGGCAAGTTTTATTGGATTTTCCGGTTCAACCGTCATTCCTGCTTCACTCTCTTTACTTACTTTTTTTTGTAATCCATTGGATGTGGAAATGACCGGTATTCCACAGGCCAGGTACTCATAAAATTTAACCGTGATGATCGATTCAAAAATCTTGTAATCATATATAGGATTAAGAGC
>DATFMK010000848.1:0-5405 GCA_035267005.1 Balneolales bacterium | reverse complement strand
AATGGAAAAATTATTATTCTCTGCGTCCTTTGTGTCTCAAGCGAAGCGGGCGGTGAATATAAACTCACATACCTGCATAGCAAAGCTGGGACCTTCAGCTTAGCTGAAGGTTTAATGGATTAATTAAACGGGCTAAAGTTGCGGGTTGAGGGTAGCACGTTAAGGGTTGCGGGTTGCGAGTTAGGGGTTGCTGGGTAGGGGGTGGAGTAGGAAGATCAGAAGGTGAGAGGGTGAGAAGTTTGGACGCTGAGGAAAAAACGAGCCTTAATTGGTGCGTTTATCTCACTGATTACTTTAACTTTTAACCTTTCACTATTATGAGGTTCAGAGATTTTCCGACAAACCGTCCGCCGGGGCCCCGATATCGGGATTTCCACTGCGTTCCAACAGGCAGGGTTAAGGGTGTTTTATGCAGCTTTAATTTCAATTCCATACTCTTTAATTTGGTGAACCAAAGGGATCCACGTATTTCTATCAAATGATTCCGACGAAATTGGAACGGGTTGAAGTCTTGGGTCTACTCTCCAAGCTGTTTGTAATAATAATTTACTTTCTTCAAATTTGTCGTTGCCAAAATCAGGTGATATAATTGCAATGTCAATATCGCTGTAAGGGTTAATATTACCGGAAGCATATGATCCGTAAAGAATGACCTGTTCGATTCGCATACCCTTATTTAAGAGAATAGCAACGAATTTCTGAATTATTCGTTCAATTTTTTTTTCAACCATTGATATACCTCGTACATTTCATTAATTTTATCGATTGTAAATTCTTCCGAACATTTTTTGTAAAAGTCCTTCTTCTCATCCGGATACTGGCTTCGATATGAAATTCCATGTACTCAGCAAGCTGATCAAGCATTTGATCCTTAATGTTAATATTCGTGCTTTTAGCAAGCAAAACCAAAGAGTGCGTGTGGGGAGCATGTTCTTCTGTTTTCTTTACAACGATGGCTTTTAATATTTTTTCTATAGCAAGATGGGCAAAGAACAGAGCATAGGGGAATTTCTTAGATTCTAATAGACTCTTACCCGTTTCAAAATCATATTCAGCACTTTCAAGCCAGTAATGTATTGTTTTATCAATATTAAAGGACATACTATCTTCTCTAAATCGAGTTTTTTGCGCGAATAGCACAAGTGCATACCCACTATTTTTTATTCTTTAAAATTTGAAGTATCACAGGTTCAAAAAAAATGCAAATGGCAATGTGGGGACGGGATTCAGAGGTTCAGGGTTCCCCAATGAAAAGTGAAAAGTGAATGGTGAAATGTAGAATGGGTTTAGGGGTTCAGAGGTTCACCGTTCAGAGTTACTGGTTTCTGGTTACGAGTTACGAGTTGCGATTTGTGGGGTAGGGGCTGGAAGATCAGAAGGTCAGATGTTTGGAAGCTGGGGTCGCAGGTTTGTAGGATTCTGGAAAAGAAGGTTATAAAAATTGGGCGAATACCCGTTTGATTTTTTCGAAATCCTCTATATGATTTTGCAGGACATCATAAACAATGCGGCGGTCAATCTCTACATAGTCGTGAACGAGAGTGTTCCGAAACCCTATCATCTGAAGCCATTCTTTTTCCATATGAGAATCAATATATCCGTTCTTCTCCAGGAGAGCGGGGATGTCGCTATACCAGTTAACGATACCCAGATCTGAATCGGCGATTACGTGATTCCCCATGTCCAGAATAGCCTCGATGGACAAATGCAAAAAACGTTCGGCGCTGCCATAACGTTCAGGGTCACGCGTAAAATCGTCAAAACTATATTTGCGCAAATTGTACAATATGGACAGGTATTCATCCAGTTTGTTCAATCGCTTGCGAATGACTTCCGGTCGAACCACGTTCGATTCTCCTTTTATATGCCTTTCGCTGCGTTTCTAAATAAGGCACAAAATCCAAATACTGTCGTATGACTTTTGAATACATGCTTCCACGATCAAAATCTTGTACCGAATAAATAAGCCGGTTCTGGCGAACGGCTTCATATTTTAAGACAATATCTCCGGTATCGAGAAAAACCAGGTCAGCGTTACAGAATCCAAGACTCGCGAGTTCGGTCAAAAGCTGTAGTTTATTATCCTTCAAGGTCATGCTGCGAGACACAATCGCCAGATCCAGATCGCTTTCCGGGTGCATCTTTCCCGATCCTGTTGAACCGAACACGTATACCGCTTGAATCGCCGGATATCTTTGAAATACATCTTTCAGAGATCTAATATCATCAATGGTCAGATCTTTACCCCTAGACATTGTGTCGGCGCTCTGTGATTTTTTCGACATCTCGCACACCTTTAACTAAATTGAACGGTTCCGTGTTTTCCGTTCGACGTTCAAGGTTGGAAAGACATTTAGTTACAGCTCATTTCGGTTATCAATCCAAGTCAACCACACTAAGTATAGTAAATCTTATGGTTATAATCAAGTCCCAATATGGAAAATTGGGGAAATTACATATGTCAGATGTTCAGAGGTTCCCCGGTGAAAAGTGAAATGTGAAGAGTGAAATGTAGAATGGGTTTATGGGTACTGGTTTCTGGTTACGAGTTACGGGTTGCGCGTTGCGGGTTACTGGTTGCGAGTTGCTGGTTAAGGGTTGCGCCTTGAGGGTAGGGGTTGGAAGATCAGAAGGTGAGAGGGTGAGAAGGATTATTGGTGAATAGTGAAAAGCGAAAAATAGCTACGTAAGTGACCATTTACCATTCACGTTTTACCTTTTACTGTAGCTATAAATTCTTGGCGGCCCAGAGGGCGGCCTGGACACGATTGGGGACATTGATTTTCTTGAAGATTCTATAAAGGTGGGTCTTCACCGTATGCGGACTGATGCACAGCTTGTCAGCAATTTCGTCATTGGTTGCTCCTACGGCGATCATGGCAAGTATTTCGGTCTGCCTTTCGGTTAGCTTTTCACGGATACTCTTTGAAGATGTATCATTTTCAGTGCCTTCAAAAATGCAATTGGTCATCATATCCCGGGAAAGCCACAATTTTCCGTCTAGAACAGCACGGACTCCTTTCATAAAATTATCAAGCGGATCATGCTCGTAAGAAATTCCGTGGATTCCTTTTAAAACAAATTTCTTTTGAAACTTCATATCCTTAGGCACGTTAAAGAGCACGACATGGCTTTCAGATCGATTATTATTGATATAGGGCCTCAATTCTGCAAGCAGTCCATTCAGATTTTTTCCCCGGCAGTCCCAAAACAGAAGCTTCTCCCGGTTTTTGTCTTTCGAGTTATCTGTTAGAATTTGAGTGATATCACTTACAGCCAGGCAATCGTTTCCGGTATTTTGTTTCAGGTACGATGCCATCAACTCATTTTGCATCTTCATGGGGCCAACGATGAAATATGATACTTTCTCATTCGATGACGGTATATTTTTTGGTATTTCACACATTTTAAAATTCTTAGAATAACATCGGATAACATTTATGTGGAAAGCGTTTACAACGACCCGTTTGACAAACGACTAAGATGTTTATCCCATTCGAAAAATTTGTTAAACCCCAATTAAACATGCCATTAAGCTGATGCGCTTGACATGGTTGTCTGAAAATTCGTCTTGCTTGGTTTCTGAATTAATGAAAAGTTCGTTCGTGGTCTTTGAAGATTCCGGCGTTGTTTGGAACCGTTTCAATTGCATGGCCTTGCATATGATATTCACAGCTCTGTCACGAGGAAATTTGCTGATGTTAAAAGAAATATCATACTGGCCCATACTCGAAAGGTCGTTCTTGTAAAGCTTCTGACACCAATTTTTTCGCGCATCGTCCAGTGTTTTAAGCAGCAACAGCGTCTCACTCCTTGAGAGGCCGTTACGTTCCATGACGAGTTTCACCCGATCTTCCAGGTCCGCGGTAATTTGTACCTTGAGCACATGATCGATATCTTTTAGAAAAACATTTTCACAGAAGCCATGATAAACAATGTTGTCTTTTGATAAATGTCTGAGTAAAGCAGATCGGATATAGGATATATATCTATACTTATTAAAGATGTTTTGTTCTAAAAAGATCGGCAACTCCCGTGCAAGATCTAAACCGTGCATATTGAACTCTTGAGGGGCATCCAGTAGCTCTTCTCGAGAAATACATGTAAAACCTAAAGTTTTTGCAACCGCTTCTGCGACATCCTTTCCATGGGTATAAGAACATCTCGAGATGGCAATGATGGACATCTTCCACTTCCTTTTATTTAAACTCTAACTGAAATATCCAATACATTAAAATAGCTTTCACAATTTTCAGCCATCTCTATTTCTTCACCTTCACTAATATTTACATTCCTTTTGGATTCTTCTTTTTGAGCATCATCCAGTTTTAACGACAAACAGTAACCAATCTGTTTCGACGGGGAGTCCGCGAAGCGAACAAAGAAACCACATTTCATGCAGCTCAGAATCATGTATCAGCTCTAAATGAAGTTGGCGAGAAGGGGTGGCTACCGGTTAGCCACCCCTTCTCTGTTAAATGGAGGTAACGGTCATTGCCAAAGGATATGGTCCGGTGTTTTGCCATTTCAAATTCCTTAAATCTTCCACAGAAACAATTTGCACCGCGCTGTTTAATTATCCGAATGATTGTTTTATTGGAGGTTGCGGCCAAATATTAATGGTTCCAACCAATCCCCATGTCGATATATTCCACCACCGGTCGCATCTTAAGCATTGGAACGTGAGCTTATAGCCTCCCGCTCCATCCTGGCTGCGACCTTCAGAAATCAGGTGCCTGTGAGGTTTAACCATATCGTCTATGTACGGCAGGGGATCAATCACACCGTTCGTGCAGTTCCATTTCTTAACGCGTTTTTCAAATTGCTCGCATTCTTGACATATCATCGCGAATTCTCTCAGATACTGAATTATTTAAGGAAATCAATAAAATTGGTTGCACAAAATATAACTCAATTACAGCAATGATTGTGCCAACGATCAAAAATGTGTATAGTTTCGGCTTATCTATATGATATTACAATAAATAAAATAAATTTGAATCACGTTCATTTAACAAATTTCTCCACAAAAATGATTGTTTATAAACATATTGTCGATATATCGGCATATTGTTCAAATAATGACAAACCCATAAATCTGAATTTGAAACTCACGAGAACCCAATATTTATAAATTGATGGCCACGAACTAAAATGAACAAAGCGGCTATTATTTTCTTGAAATTTGATGAACTTTACGATATTTAATAATAATTATTTTATTTCAAAAAATGTTAGGGCTGGGTTATGGTTGAGTTAGACTTGGATTTTTATAAAATGCTTTTCGAAGACCTCGATCCGGAGAGTCTGAGAAAACGTTTTTTAAGACTGCTTCTAAGAATTCAAAATGTTGAGCGCGGATCTGTCTGGATCCGGCAAGACAACCGGTATGTATGTGTTGAATC
>DATFMK010000847.1:0-2353 GCA_035267005.1 Balneolales bacterium | reverse complement strand
TTCGTATATTTAGGATAATATTGTCTTATTTATATTTAATATTTCCTTTCCCTTTTGTAACGTGTAGTTCTTCAATTTACTTATATACTGATTTCTTTAAATTCGTTATCCGCATATATAATAGATAGATATGTAATAATTAATAATTAAATTTGATTAAATACATTTAGATATTTAGCTTTCATTCGATATATGATATATAGGAATATTATAACATTTCTCATGTATTTCAGCATTAACTTTTGATTGTTAGGATTTTATGTTGTTGTAATGCATTGCCTTTAATGTTCTTTTAAGATCTAAAGTTAATGCAAAAGAGATGTTATAAGTGTTTAATAACAGCACTTAAAATTAATTATGATGGTATCAACTTTTTTTGACGAAAGTGGCGTTTCGATCGTCACGGTAAAAAAATATTTACAGACCCAATTTCCGACTTTTAGATTTAAATTTGAATCCTTTGACGGGAATCAATATTTGGTAATGCACAAGAGTTTATTGTCTAAAGTTCATATGACTATAAAAAACAACTCTATATATTTCCATAATATTGATACCGTAAAAATAAAAAGGTATCAACTGTTTTATTATCTTCTGGGTTATATTCCCGGCCTGATTTTTAATTCTAAAAAGGAAGCGGCTTATGAAGATTTTAGAAATAAAGTTGTAAAGAATATTATCGAAAATATTCCGAATGCGGTTTATGAATCTAACAGCAATTCTTTACATATTGATTGTACTAATACTAAACAATCAATAAATGTAAATGAGAAAAGCAAAGTACTGGATTAATAAATTTCAACTAACTCCTCATCCGGAAGGCGGTTATTTTAGGGAGGTTTTTCGTTCAAAAACCGAACTTTTAACTTCCGGACTACCATCAAGATATTCCAATAATCGAAATGCTGTCACTTCAATATATTTTTTATTGAAGGGAAATGACGTTTCAAAATTTCATCGTTTAAAATCTGATGAATCCTGGCATTTCTATGCTGGCAGTTCGGTGAGTATTCATATTATTGATAAAGCTGGTATCTATCGCACCGCAAAATTGGGACCGGATCCGGATAAAGATATGTATTTCCAATATACTATTGAACATGATCACTGGTTCGGTGCAACTGTAGATCTATCTGATTCATATGCTCTTGTCGGATGTACAGTTGCTCCCGGTTTTGATTTTGAGGATTTTGAGATTGCCGAGCGCTCAACTTTATTAGAGGAATATCCGGAACATTCTGTAATCATCGATAAATTAACCTGATTCTTAGAAGACTATGCAAAACCGTTCTTTTGCTCAATATCTACATTTTCGCGACTTCGAAATCCTCACATATGGCTAATATACTGCGGTTCCGAAGTCGCTCAAGCTTTGATCTTGAACAAAAGCCATGGTTTTGCAAAGCCTTATCTTATCTATAAAAACTATTAAACATACTTAATTTATTGATTTTTGGAATTTGCAGGAATAGTGCTTTTCTTATAAGAAAGCATGTTTTCTAATAATGATGCGGCTTCTTTATACTTGTTGTCCCATCTCATGCGTAAAAAAATACATTCATAAAACAAAACAGAAGCAAATGTCAAAAGTAAGCCAAGGCGATACGGTTAAGGTACATTATACCGGAAAACTTGAAGATGATTCCGTTTTTGATTCTTCATTGGATCGGGAACCTTTACAATTTACTCTTGGAAAAGGACAATTAATTCCCGGTTTTGAAGATGCGGTTGTCGGTATGGAGCCGGGTGAACAAAAATCAGTAAAAATTCCTGTCGACAAGGCATATGGCCCTCATCGAGATGATATGTTGGTCAAAGTAAAAAAAGAGGAATTTCCTAATGACGTTGATCCGGAAGTAGGCCAACAACTACAAGTAAGTCAATCAAATGGTCAAGCCTTTAATGTGATAGTAACGGACATAGAAGATGAAGAGGTTACTCTCGATGCCAATCATCCATTAGCAGGCAAAGACTTAGTCTTCGATATTGAACTTATAGATATTGTTTAAAATTATTTGATAACTTTCAGGGATATCGAACAGGATGTCCCTGTTTCTCCCCTCCCCCTTCTTTTTTGCAACGAACTATCAATTATTACTTTTTTAAAGTAACATCTTAGAAGTATTCATTCTACTGATGCCCCCCCCTCGCTTTTCCTCTTCAAACTTTAAAATAATTACTATGTCACATCCTTATAAATATTTGACTATATTACTTTTATCCCGAATTATTCACGTAACCAACAAGAAAGAATACATATCATATTGTTAATTATTGTACTTATAAGAAATAAACCGATCCTCGATTTTGAGGACACTAAAAAGAGTTGCGAAATATGACCGAGATCTGCGTT
>DATFMK010000846.1:0-5876 GCA_035267005.1 Balneolales bacterium | reverse complement strand
TTGATATTAACCACATGATTGTGGAATCCCTGAAGAAGACAAACAGGATCTTATTTGTAGATGAAGATATGCCGGGCGCTGCAACGGCCTTTATGATGCAGAAAGTTCTGCAGGAACAAAAAGGGTATTTCTATCTGGACTCGGAGCCATACGCGTTATCTGCTAAGGAACACAGGCCTGCCTATGGTTCTGATGGTGATTATTTTTCAAAACCTAATACTGAAGAAATTTTTGATGCGGTGTATGAAATCATGCACGAAGCTAATCCGCGAAAATATCCGGCGATATATTAGGGGAGAATAGAGAATGACAGAAGTCAGAATAAAGAATTGAATTTTCCGGTGGGCTTCGCTATTAACCTACATACGCATATTGCCGGTTTTAGTTGGACACCACTTGTAAGATGGAGCCCATCGGTTCTTCTATCATTTCAATAACAACATCTTTTTCACCATAACTTTCTTTCCGGCCTTCAGACGGTAAAAATAAATACCGCTGGACAAACGGGAAGCATCGAAAGTCACCTGGTGATCTCCTTTCAGTTGCCGGGCATTGATCAGCGTGGCCACCCGCTGACCCAATACATTCCAGATAGTCAGGTGGACCTTGCTGTTTTGAGGCAACTCATAACGAATGTTGGTGGAAGGATTGAATGGGTTGGGATAGTTCTGAGAGAGCGCAAAGTGGGCGGGTTGTTGCATGGCCCCCGGACTTGCTTGGATAGCCGGATTCTTTTCTCCTGATGAGCCGGCCTTGGAGGTCCCGCCGTATATCTGCAAAGCGTGTTCGGCGTCCTGCAACATCTCCGAAGAAGGATTATCGGATTGATTCTTAAGTTGGGATAGCAGTTGCTCGGCTTTCTGTTCATCCCGTTTGAAATTCAAGTCAATATAAAAGGTATTTAATTCGGCCGCATCGACAAGAGACGTATCCGGTTGATGTTGGATGATCTTGTTATCCATCGACAGGGCCGTGGCTACCTTATCCTGACTCAGATACAACCAGGACAGGTACAAATCCCGCATCCGGGCCGACCCGTCCGGCAGGGACTTGAAATAGCTGATCAGGTCGGGCGTGGTGGCCGCCCCGGCGCAGTGATACAGTTCCAGGTAGGCCCGCTGGTTTCCCGGGTGCCGGCTCAGGTAGGAGCGAAAGAAGTCTTCGGCTTTCTGTTTGTTCCCTTGTATCCGAAGCGAGATGCCTTCCCACAGAGAGTCTTTGGTGGTTGTGGAAGTCGATTCTGTTCCGGCCATCGGACCCGGAGCAGCAGCTGTTTTCGCTGATCCGGTGACCCGGTCTTCGGCTACCAGCCCGGAAGATGCGGGGGAATAGCCAGCCCAGGGATCACTGGACAGATAATTGGTGAAGGTAAACCAGGAAGAAGAACCGACCTGATAATTTGAAGGCGGGGGAGCCGTACCCCACCAGTTCCCTTCGGCCTCGAGTCCGCTTTCGGTGTTTGGAAATTGCGTACCTACTTTGGCATTATAGGTATTGTTATAAATACTGTTCCACATATAATCATTGGAAGGGGAATTGCCCATCTCCAAATAGGCTCCGTCATCCACATATAGGCCCACCGTACAGTTCCGGATCCGGTTGTTACGCTGTTCGTATTGGGTAGCGTTGTTATACGAATCCGGCGAAGCGCCCCAATAGGAAGCCACGCCCCAGTTAAATCCATCGATATCATTACGGGCAAAACTGCCGACAGTGCCCCAGTAATAATAGATGCCTTTGCCGGTGCCCACCCCGCTTCCGGTCTTGGTGAGGGTATTATCAAAGCAATCGACGGTGGCCGGGCCCTCGGCAATCCAGATGCCATAGCCACTGGTATTGGAGATCGTAATGGTATTATTCGTTACGGTGCCGCTGGACGCCGTAAAATCGATGGCATCAGCATACTGGGAAGGGCTGATGGTACTGTTCTCCACGATGATATTGGAAGTGTTCGTGAAATCAAGCCAGCCATTTTGCATAGTTATGTGATTGAAAACCGACCCGGAGGAGGTGGAATCGTCCAGATAAATACCGCCCCCGGTGCTATCTGCGGTAAAGGTGATCGGTTGGGAGGCCGTGCCGTTGGCCTGGATAACGCCATAGGAATACAGGTATGCTCCATTGGTAAAGGTAATTGTGACACCCGGATCAAATGACCAGGTTTCACCGGCGGGTATGGTAAGATCCTGGGCTACGGTCCCTCCATAATGTTCCAGGGTGTATTTGAGGGCTTGATAGGCATTAATCCGTCCATAGCCCATAAATTGATTCCAACCATTCGAATCATAAGTATGAGATCCTATTTTGTCTGCTGATTTGGTTATAATTTTATAGATCTGAGGTGGCGTTAGCTTATTATTCACAGATAAAATTAAACTGACCAAAGCACTGACAAATGGTGTAGACCATGACGTACCGGCCCAAATATACATAGTTCCTGTAGTACTGGTTTCACTTAGGACTTTTAAATTTCCTCCAGGAGCAGAGCAATCAATAAAAGCATTAGTGGGATCATTTATTGGATCGGTTCCGGGACTATAATTAAAATTCGGTATAAACTCCTCCGTGCTATCTGGGTCACGATCTGTAGTGGCACTTACCGCTATTACTTGTCCATCACTTCCAAAATTATAAGCAGCGGGGTATTCTACCTGAGGTGGTTTTGCATCTATATTAGTTGAATCGTTACCAGTTGAGGCAACACATACGACTCCTTGCTTAATTGCATTTTTAATAGCATTTTTCAAAGAGGTATCATTTGCTCCTATCCAACTAAAATTAATAATATCAGCACCATGATTAATAGCTGAACTAATTTGATTAGCAGGGTCATTCCAACTATTTATCATGATAGAGGTTTTCCACCCTAAAGAGGCGACATCTAAATTATTATTTGTTTCGGCACCGGCAACTCCGGCCACTGTATTTCCATGCCCACCTGAGGCTGTAGACGTATCTCTATAAACAACTTTATTGACTAAATCCTCATGTAACTGTCCCAAATTATCAAATTGATCATTTATTGAAATCCTGATGTTAAATGAACCTTTGGTAATATCCCATGCCCGAGAGGCATTAATGGCCTCAAATGCCCAGCGATATTTATTAACCTGATATTCAGGATCATTAGGAGAAACCGTTAAAAATTTAATTATTGGGCCTTGTGCATAAACTATACCCTGAAACTTAGCTAATGCATGTGAAATAGAATCCACAGGAACTAAATTACTGAACTTTAATTTGAAGTACTGAGACATATCTGTAATATATACCGTTTTACCAGTACGTATGTTTGTCCGGACCGTATCTCCCCAAGTTGCTGATGGGATGAGCTTTACTAATTTAAAGTTTCCATATTTTTGCCGGATTGTATTTAGGAAGTGCTTGACCATCGGCAAGGATATTTGACTTACTGAAGCATTGGGTACCCCTTTAGACAGATTGATAATATCCCTTTTAAACTCAAAAGTAATTTCCGTTGAATATCTTTTTCCCTTGCTATTTACATAAATGGCAGGTTTGGAAATCATATTAGGCGCCGTTACTCTTTTTAATTGGGCAAAGGAGATGCCTTGCAAAACAAAAGTTAACAAAAAACATAATCCTATTGCTTTTAATCTAAAATAATACATAAAGCTCTCCATTATTTAAGAAGTAACATTTTACGGGTTTGAACCTGTTTACCTACAGCTATTCGATAAAAATAAACCCCGGATGAAAGAGCATTGGCATGAAATTTTATGCTATGATGGCCTGCCGCTTCTTTTTCATTGACTAAGGTAGCTATTTTTCGTCCGAGGACATTATAAACAGAGATTGAAACATGACTCGGTTCCGGTATTAGATAAGTTATGGTTGTCGTAGGATTAAAAGGATTGGGATAGTTTTTGTAAAGTTTAATCACAGAGGGAAGACTTGATGTTGGGGTCTTTTGAATAGACGTATCCACAAAATGGCCATATTCTTTTCCATTTATTTTAGCATAAATCAAGGTATCAAGATCACCATTTGTAGTTCCGGCATTATAAAAATTCCGGGTAATTCCAATACCTTTAACCATAGAATAAGATCTGGATTCCATAATCCCGGTCCACCAGCGCATTAGCTTTACTTGACGGATAGATCCAAATACCTTCCAACTCGTAGTATCATAACAAGTCGTTGTTTCATGCCGTGTTCTAGTCGTGTCACCCTCTTGAAGTAATAGATTTGCTCTCAAAATTTCATTGGAATAAGTTTTTCGTCGATAGATATAATCATTAGAGGAATCAACCCGGTCGTAATAATATTTTATTGTATCCGATGTAAGTGTTCCCAGACTATCGATTTGCTTGAAATAGTGGTACCTCAAAATCTGATACCGGTGGTTATTACTCATGAGGGTGTCACCGGTCACTTTGACATTCACATACCCCGAATCCCCGGCCGGGGTATCGAAATAGACATACCTGTATTGCCACCTATCCCCAATTTTCAGTGGATAATACGATAACGCGTCCTGAAGATCTTTTTGAGTTACTGCATATGGATTATATAAGTAGCACACGCGGGTAGGACCTATGACTGGTAAACCACCAGTGCCTGACTCATCTTCTGTTTTACCACCTCCAGACAAGACTTTCCCATTGGGTAAAAGTTGAACAATAGGACCAATTTGATTTCCAGGATATTCACCTTCATATACTCTCGTAAATGTTTGGGGATTGTATAGTTCCCACGTGGTATTTTCGGCACCCCCTGTAATTAATAGCAATCCGTTTTTAAGTAATACCGCCGAATGTCTTAAACGTGAAGAATACAGTGAGCCGACCACTGTCCAGGTATCTTTGGATGGATCATAAACTTCACAATTATTATTATTATAACTTCCCCCGGTAACCAAAACATTGCCATTTGATAACAATGTGGCTGCATGTTCCGAACGGGCAATATGTAATGGAGAAGCTTCAGACCATCTTCCTGTGGACGGATCATAGAGTTCACAATCTTTTTCTGCCCCATTGCTTCCGGAACCTCCTGCAACCAATACTTTCCCGTTTTGCAGTTTGGTAGCCGTCTGACCCCATTTGGCTTTTTTTAAGGAATCCGTTATGTCCCATTTACCTGTCTGTGGATTATAGAGTTCACAGGAACGCAGATTCTTTTCTAGTCCGACTTCTAAAAGATGACCACCGGTCACAAGAACCTTTCCGTTATTTAGTAAAGTAGCTGTCTCTCCCCAACTTCTCCGGTAATGCATGGAATCGGTCAGGGACCAGCTTTTGGTTGTAGTATCATATATCTCACAGCTTCTTGTCTGATAACCTCCAATGGCCAGGATATTGCCATTGGCTAATCGAATCAGCTTATGGTTAGAGCGTCCGATTACCATGGAATCCGTCAGATGCCACTTTTCAGTATTATAGTCAAATATTTCCGCCAAGCGCAGGGCCGGAGCACCCCCCGAAACCAGGATGTTGCCATTAGCCAATGAAACAGAAGCCGCTTCGTCTCTTGGATAGTTAAGGGAATCAGTTACGCTCCAGGCCCCATGGTCCTGGGCCATTGCGTATGGCCCATATATCGTTAGGACCAGCACAAGAGTCAGGAATATGGGAATAATTCGTATAGTATGTTTCATGTTTTTTCCTTTTTACTTAATCACCACCAATTTCTTCGTCTCCACAAAAGCCCCAGCCCGGAGCCGATACAAATACACCCCACTGCCTAGTTTCAAAGCATTAAATTGTACAGAATATTGGCCTGGGACCTCTTCTTTGTTCACCAGAGTTTCCACTCGTTGACCTAGTACGTTATAAATCGTGAGTCTCACGTGTGCTCTTGTTGGTATCATATAGCGGATGGTTGTTGTGGGGTTAAACTGGTTGGGATAGTTT
>DATFMK010000845.1:0-3613 GCA_035267005.1 Balneolales bacterium | reverse complement strand
TTGAAACCAAGGCATGCAAACCGAACATCGATGATGTGATCTGAAGCCGGTGGTTGATCTTCGATATTTAGCAGGTCTTTAGTAGGTTTAAATTGATCCTATGTGGCCTCTGTTTGGAAGATCATTAAACAGCCTGTCTATTGGCATGGAAATATCTGCTGCGCAGAGCTTCGGGCTCAATTAATTTTTTTTAAGATACTTATAATATATTTTAATTATTACGTAAATTTAGATAGTGGAAGAAATCTACACCCCAGCATTCCCATGCAGTCCGCTTTTCAATTACTACAATGTAGTGCTTTTTTATAATCCTTGACAATGTCGATAAATTCAAGTATATGTTTAAAAAAATTATTAACCAACCATCTCTTGTTACCCGGAAGCGCAACGCTGATTATCCTCTAATTCTACTATTGATCTCATTTGGAGTCCCATCCTGAATCGAAATTCATTTACTGTTAACTACAATCAAAAATCAGTCGCTTTTAACCCTCAACATTAGTGAAGATAACCATGCCAAAGGGTTACCAGAAGATGCCGATGTGAAAGCCTCCAGGAGCCTTCTGCTCTATGGAGGCATTAAATAGAATAAGATAGATTCCTTAAAGCATGTGATAGCCGAAATCTTTTATGACTTAAAGTTTTTTAAATTATCTTAGCTTAAAACGACTGAAATGAAAGGGGGCAAACTATGAGAGTATTATTTGTTGCAGCCTTATGCATTTCTTTAATTTTTTATGCAGACACGGCTTTCGCGGAATCTGATGAGATTTGCTGCAATTGGGTCAACACGAAATATGTATCGGGCAACCGACCACAAAAACTAATACTTAGCGATGATGGAACATTTGCGACTTATAAAACGAAAATAGGAACTGACGCCCTTGAACGAGGAATGTTCCAAATAATTAAGAAGTGGAAAGATTCTGAAGAAAATATTTGGTATCAAATCAAGATGCACGGCCTTAAGTATGGAACGAAATACAAACTTGCGACGATAAGCAAAGACGGAGATAAACTTAAATTCATATGTAAATCTGATAAATTTCCTGATAAAATCGATGAGAATGCACCTGATTATTGTAACTATATGCGTTACTCAATGTATTAATTGCTGGCAGTTCATAAAGGTGGGTAGTGTAGATAGATAGGGGGAGAACCATTATCCCGCTCGAATGGCAAAGGGTTATCGGATAGTAATTTTACTCTTTCCGATGACGTTCCGAAATCGTAGTGAGCGGGATAGTGGATGTTGTACAAATATTATTCTTATATCGAAGGGTAATCCCTCTTAGCTATGGCAATGGGCCATTGGATATCTGCTATTTATTTTAACTTTTTAAGTTCCCCAATTTTTATGATTTCATAAGCAATAAATATTTCCGTTTAACCCGATTCGTTGACCAGAACCGAATCACGCATTTCCGTCTATTTCGATTCACTCCTGCTGTCTGGAAACAGACCCTGACCTCCACCTCATCTTGAACAGATAATCACCTGATCGCTGCGACATCAAAAACAAACATTTTCACTTAACCCTTAACAATGCTTGAGGAGGTGAAAAATGATTGGTAAAGTGATGTGCCCAAACAAGTGGTCTCGAATACTGAAAATGGCGTTATAAATCATAAGATTAGGTGCTACAATAATTGTTTTTCTTCATTCTGCTCAGATAGTTGTGATCCCAGAAAAACACATGGAGACGTGGCTGAATTTTATGATCAAAGAGGGAATTTTATGGGTATAGCGGTCTATATAGGCGACGGGAAATATTGTTCACTTTCATTCAGTGGTTATAAAAAATGAAATTGAGCGATGTTTTTTATCTTCTATCAGTAATGAAAACAAGAAAACTAACATCGGCAATCCTACAAAATAGGGCCAATTTTAGAGCATATCTTCATTTTAGCCGAGGTCAAGAGAATCTCAATATATCGGTAATACGGGAACAAGCATCTCATGGGAAATCTGTCTTTTTTGAAAAAACTATTTTATTATCAAATCTTTAATACTGGAGTGTTCATTTGCAAAACACCGCCGCAGGATTGATTATTGTCAACACGGGAAACGGGAAAGGGAAAACAACTGCTGCGTTTGGCCTTGCGCTAAGGGCTGCCGGACATGGAATCAAGGTCCTCATTCTTCAGTTTATGAAAGGACAAAAGAATATCGGCGAAATAGAAGCGTTGACGAAAAGCAATCTTCCCATCAAGATAAAACAATTTGGGCGTCCGGGATTTGTCCAATCAAGAGCCTGTGAACCGCTGGACATATACCTTGCAGACAGAGGATTGAAATATTTTCGAGATGTTTTGCTCCATTCCGACTGTGGTATGATTATTTTAGATGAAATCCTGATGGCGATCGATTTTGGACTTTTAAAAGAAAAAGCGTTGCGTGAAATTTTAGAAATGAGGCCACCTCATATCCATATTATCCTCACGGGGCGAAATGCATCAGACCTTATCCTGGACATGGCCGATCTCGTGACTGAGATGAAAGAAACAAAGCACCCCTACAAAATGGGTGTCAAGGCACAAGTTGGTATCGAGTATTAGGTATGCTCAGTTGAGCAGGCCGATTAAAATTGCCGATTACTCTAACTAATTGCCTAAAATTAACGGCCAGAATTATTGATGATATTTTCAATTCCGGATTTTAGTACCGGAGTGATGTTTTCTGCTATAAATCTGTACGTTTGACAACCCTAAAAACAGTGTGATATCAAAAACTTATCTTCATATATTTCGATATCGGTCGAATTGCAGAGAATGGCAAGATCACCCAGATTTACGGACCTTCTAAATATTTGGGGTTACATCTGTATCTGTATTTTTGGGATTTTGCATTTATTTCTCAATTATCAAAGGTTGGCAGAGCAAAAGACCGGCCACAACATAATGGGAGTCAGCATAATTTCTAAAAATCAATAATAACTTTTGCAGCTTTCTCAAACCAAAGGACATGAACCACGATGCACTATTGCAAGTAATGTTCTTGAAGGCGAAACCAAATGTTTGTACCCAGAGGAATTTTTTTTACGAATCTATAACCAAGAAAGAGGTCGCTGGAAGGGCAGCCCCCTCGTTTGGGTTATGATTCTGAAATATCTTACGGATTTTGAGCTTAAATCTTTTTGAGAAAACCTCCGATTTGCAGGTGTTTACAGAGATCGACCATAAAAAGCGAATTATTATCGGACGCAGCTAGTTGAACTTATTATGAATTAAGTCTTACGCTGCTGATTGGGCAATCATTTCGATTTTTTGAGAAATAATGATGCCAGCCGCATTTACCACCAAAAAGGGGAAAAGAGAAAAAATATGACATTCATGCGTAAAGCCCAAATTATCCTGTTAGCTGTGGTAATCAGCGGTGCAAACGTGTTGGTAGCCGAAGAAGGGGAGCTTGATCCGACACGCCAAGCACGAGAAGCCTTGCATAAAAAGGGGTTGACTGCTCATGCCATACGCATGGCTGATTTCCATGAGGGTGTCGCTCCCAAAGATTTTTTAAAGCGCACCGGCGCGCCTTATAAGCCGTCTTATAACGAAGAGCCGTCGATTCCAGCACAATGCTGGATTGAAACCAGTTACGGAACTCAGAACGCTTG
>DATFMK010000844.1:0-5656 GCA_035267005.1 Balneolales bacterium | reverse complement strand
ATCCGATCACCTTGGAAAAGTCATTGTATTGAATATCTGGGCAACATGGTGCCCCCCTTGTCGTCATGAAATTCCCGATTTCGTTCAGTTGCAAAAGGAGTTTAAAAATAAGGGCGTTTTATTTGTCGGAGTATCTGTTGATAAAAAAGGTCCTTCTGTGGTTAAACCGTTTGCAAAAGAACATCATATGAATTATCCGGTGATGGTGGATAATGGAACGGTGAGTAAAGAATACGGACCAATCAAATACATCCCAACCACGTTTGTGATTGGACGTGATGGTTATCTTAAAGGTTATCAGCCAGGTATGTTGACGAAAAACGCCTTGAAACCGGTCCTTGAAAAATTGGCCAATCAGAAGGAATCGAATAGTTAATGAATTTTAGGAAAAAGGCATTTTGGTTACTTCAGAATGCCTTTTTTCTGTTCAGTCAGATTCTAATTATTGAGCAACTTTGCTTTTTTCTTCATAAAAATTCTTCTTCTGAGCGGCATGATCTTTTAAAATCTGAGCCGGTTGAAAACGCGGTCCGAATTTTTCCGCCAGTTTTTCCATACGCTGAACGATTTTATCTGCTCCCATCGCATCAATATAGTGGAAGGGACCACCTAAAAATGGAGGATATCCGAGCCCGAGTATCGCTCCTAAATCGCCATCTCTCGGAGTAGTCAATATGCCTTCCTGCAGACAATAAGCCGCTTCATTGATCATGATCAGGTTGAGACGTTCCTGAATATCCAGAAATTCCATCTTCTCACGTGGAAGTCCTCCAAAATGCTGATAGATTCTCTCATTAACCTTCCGACTCGATTTTTTATCCGGATCCGAATAATCGTAAAAACCTTTTTTGTTCTTTCGTCCTTTATATCCGGCTTCGACCATTTTCTGAGCAGTATCATCCGATTCGACTCCGCGTTTTTCGAACATCTCACGGAGAACTTCGGTGACATGAGCACCCACATCAATACCTATTTCGTCAATCAATTTAACGGGGCCTACCGGAAAACCGAATTTCACCATTGCTTTATCAATGTCTTTAATGGAGGCCCGGTGTTCTTTCAACAAAGTGAGGGCTTCATTCATATACGGAGCTAAAATTCGGGTTGTGTAAAATCCAGGTCCGTCATTTACCACAATTACCGTTTTCCCTTGTTTCAGGCCAACATCATAAGCCGTAGCGACAACCCAATCTTCCGTTTTATCCGTTTTTATGATTTCCAGCAGCGGCATTTTAGGTACGGGAGAAAAATAGTGCATCCCCAAAATCCGCTCCGGATGTTTGGCATCCGCGGCGATTTGAGAGATAGGCAGGGAAGAGGTGTTAGAAGCAAAAATACAATCATCAGCTATAACCGATTCGGTCTGTTCAACCACTTCCTTTTTGATATTCAGATCTTCAAAAACCGCTTCAATGATGAGATCCGTATGTGAAATATCCTTATAATCAGCTACCGGGGTGAGTTTACTGAATAATTGATCCCGTTCAAATTCCGATATCTGATGTCGGCCGACCTGTTTCTCCAAATCTTTCCAAATGGATTTAAGTCCGTTAGATGCGGTTTGAATGTCCTGATCTTTGATGTTTACCCGGATTTTCGCATTTGTAGCCGTGACATTCGCGATACCGGAGCCCATCAGTCCGGCACCTAAAATACCGACTTCTCGCACCTCTTTAACCTTATCTTTACCTGGATTTTTCTTAGCTTCCTGCATTTGGAAAAAGAGGTTGATCAAATTTCGTGATTCCGGTGTGAAGACCAATTCCGTGAAGTTACGAAGTTCTGCTTTTCGCCCGGCTTCAAATCCTTTTTCCATACCAGTTTGTACGCATTCAAGGATCTTTAAGGGAGCTGGATAATTTCCTTGCGTCTGTTTTAACACACGTTCTTTAGCTTTTGAGTAAATAATGCTGCGACCCAGATAATTCTTTTCCAGCAATTTATCGACCAGACTCAAAGGATCTCTTTTCGGTTTTAATTTACCTTCCGCCATTTTTTGAGCCACTTCCCGGGCGGCTGAAAACAGAGTGTCTTTATTTACCAATTCATCGATCAATCCAATCTTTTTTGCTTTATGAGGATAGACATTTTTACCGGTTAGAATGATATCAAGAGTCTTTTGCAATCCGATCAATCGTGGTAGTCGTTGCGTTCCACCACCTCCCGGCAGGAGGCCTAACTTAACTTCCGGTAAGGCAAATTTCGTTTTCGGATGATCGGTCGCAATTCGGTAATGAGCCGCAAGCGCCACTTCGAGTCCGCCACCGAGGGTCGACCCATGAATTGCTGCAACGACCGGTTTCGGGAAAGTACTGATTCTATTCAGAATGGCGTTTCCATCTTCATTGAATTTTTCAACATCAGCAGGTTTCTCCATCGTTTTCAGCATATCGAGATCCGCACCAGCGATAAACGTATCGGCTTTTTTACTGGCCAGAATGATGGCCTTCACTTCAGGATCCTTTTCCAGGGATTCTAATAATGGCTTAAATTCCTCAATTAAACGGGTATTTAAGACATTCACTTTCTCATTCGGCTGATCCATCCAAATGATTGCTACACTCTCTTTCTTTTCAATTGTCAAGTAACTCATAGCACAGAAATTTTATGGTAAACAGTTATTTATAGCGCTCAATGATCATAGCGTGACCTTGTCCGCCGGCGGCGCAGGCGGCAACAAGGGCAAAGGTTCCATCCTCACGGACAAGTCGGTTAGCGGCGGTGGTAACCAGGCGGCCGCCCGTAGCTCCGAAGGGGTGTCCGATAGAAAGCGATCCTCCCAGGGTGTTAAATTTATCAAGGGGGATCTCACCTATTGCTTTATCTTTATGCAGATTATTTTTAGCGAATTCATCAGAATTCAAAGCATAAAGATTGGCCAATATTTGTCCGGCAAACGCTTCATGAAATTCAAAGACATCAATATCGGACAGTGATAATCCGGCAGCATCCAGGACCTTAGGAGTGGCATAAGCTGGTCCCAATAACAATTCTTCACCTGGATCCTGTGCCACATAGGTGTAATTTCTGAGAAAAGCGACAGGCTGAAAACCCATTTCTTTAGCTTTGGCTTCTGTCATGATCAGTACCGCAGATGCGCCATCGGTCAGGAAAGAAGAGGTACCGGCTGTGATCGTACCGTGTGGTTTGATAAAAGCAGGTTTCAATTTGCCGAGTTTTTCCATTGTTGTATCGGACCGTATTCCGTTGTCTTCGGTATATGGGTTGAATTTGGGCGGAATAACAGCCGGCACGATTTCTGATTCAAATATTCCATCTTTGATTGCCTGGGCTGCACGTAAATGTGAGCGCAGGGCATAAGCGTCCTGTTCCTGGCGCGTGACATTAAACTTAGCGGCGAGTTTGTCCGCGCTTTCCCCCATAGTCTCACCGGTTGAATATTCGGAAATACTCGGTGCCTCCGGTAATAAATCACTGGGATGCAATCCCGAAAAAAGGTTCAGGTAGTCAGAGACGGATTTATATTTTTGTGCTTCCAGCAGTTTCCTCCGGAAATTCTTACGAAACCGGATGGGCACATCTGACATCGTTTCGGTGCCTCCGGCAATGATAATTTCCGCCTGACCATTTTTAATCTGTTCAATACCACTGGTGATCGCCTGATTGGCCGAGATACAGGCCATCGTTACGGTATGCGCGGGTATGTAATTAGGGAAGCCCGCACCGAGAGCCGCTTCTCTTGCCACATTGCTGGTCTTAACCTCCTGTATCACGTTACCAAGGATGATGCGGTCGACTTTTTCGGGTTCTAAATTATTTCTGCTCAATAACCCTTGTAAGGCCATCCTACCCAAATCATAAGCCATTAATTCTTTATAATGAGTACCGGCACGCATGAACGGAATTCGACAACCGTCGACAAGAACAATATTGGATTGTGTATCTACTTTGTCAGACATTTTACAGGGATGCTTAAATTAATGATAAATAGTGTAGTAAATCCTTGTATTTCAAAGATGAATCTTAATTGTTTATAAAACAAGCTCTTTCGATGATATAAACATTAACTATTGATAATTTAGTTTCATGAGGGAAGAGTGATAATTAGAATCGTCAAATAAATAAAATGCAAAAATAAAATTTCATTTAATTGGACATGACGGATAGTGATCAAAGCATAGTTTGCTGTATGTGATCATTAATTGCAGATGGAAACGGGTATGATATCTGCTTTTGCGACGGATAGTAACTGATAGTGTGATAAAGAACATTGAGGGGGAGAAATATCAACATCAGGAATCGGGACGCAAACATCAGTAATAATGAGAGGGTACCTAAATAAAATTATCACTCATATATGGAAACAACTCAGTCATTAAATGAATTTTTGCATAAAGTTCTTATTTACTCAAAAAACAAATACAGACGATACAGGGTAAATAAAGTAAAAAAGATAAGGAATGGTCTGCCGGTTAATATTGATCAAAGGATAATAAATCAAGTTTGTAAGGATCATTTTCATAGTGAAATACTTTCTTCAAAATATCAAAAGATGTCAGGGTGGAAAAGGACAGGTACCTATCGCTTGTTTATAACCTTGAGAAATAATCAGAGAAAGCAGTTAATTTATAGGCATTGCAGCTATAATTATGATGATTTCCCGGCTTTAAAAGGATATCCCGTTACCCTTGGTCCCGTTGAGTTCGTCATAGGAAATGTTAACAACGAAAGTATTAACAATTTTTTGCCCACTACACTTTGGTCAAATCATGATAAAGATGATGTCTATCGTTATATCACTGAAGACTTAACAATAAGAAATTATAAAGCGAGATTGGCGCTGGACGAGTCTATTGTATACCATCTTCTATCATTAAATGAGGCTCTTAATAATTCAAATTTGGATAAAAAAGTTTTCCCCGAATATGATATGGCCTATTCTCAGAATTTGATAGACTATATAAGTGGATTATGGGAGAAAAGCTGGGATACAAAGTATAATTTGTCTTATCAAAAACTCAATAGCATTTCTGACGTTTATCTTGAAATTGCCTCCCATGATCGAAGAACTGGTCTTATTCATGGAGATTTCAATGAATCCAATATCCTTTTCAAATATAAAAAGGGCCGGTATTCTTTGAAGGTTGTAGACTGGGAGTGGGCAGGGGTAGGTACCATTCATTCTGATTTGGCAGCTTATTTCAGGAGTGCCAATCATCCACATCTGAATGCCAGTTTAAAGGAGTTAGCCAAACTACTGCCATGGGAATCGTATGAATATCATTACAAATGGATGTATTGGGCATTAATGGACCGGGCATTTTTGGATTTGACATATATGATTGCACAAAGAGAGAAAGCGTTAAAATACAGCACCTTTAATATAGATAGGTTTATCAATGAATCAGCGATGGATTTAAGTGAAGCCCATTCCAAAATTCAACATGTTTTTAACCTGGTTTAAGTTTTGGGCTATCAAGTATCCGGTATCTGGAATTGCCTTTGACTCCTAAAGGAGATGCAGCAAGATTAGGATATATCATTTTCCAAACTTTTCACTTTACGCATTTCCTTGTATTCCCTCGTTTCCCTCGTTTTTCCTCGTTCCCAAAGTCCCTTTGGGAATGCCTTGCCGGAAGCTCTGCTTCCTCAAGAAATCAGACGCGGTTTGTTCGGGAAAAGGGCCGTAATGTTG
>DATFMK010000843.1:0-8871 GCA_035267005.1 Balneolales bacterium | reverse complement strand
TAGGCATGGTGGTAAGAGCGATCAGTGTCAATTCCCAATTCATCTCTAACATGAAAAAAACGATAAAGACGATACGAAGTAAATCGCCCAGCATATTAATGACACCGGATGAAACCAACTGATCAATAGCTTCGATATCACTTGTCGTTCGGGTTATAAGCCTGCCAATAGGGTTCCGATCAAAATATTGCACATGCATATTCTCAATCTTATGAAAAACCGCATTGCGCAAACTGTAGAGCGTCCCCTCGCCAATCCATCGGGTTAAATATGTATTGGCCACCATAAGTACCGATTCACCCAACAGTGCGAGAAATAATAACCCGATTATTCCCAGCAGCCCCTGATAATTACCTTTAGAGATGTAATCATCAACCGCAATCTGTGTCAAATATGGACGTACAGGGCCCAAATAGGATATACTCAGTGTAATCCCTAAGGCAAGTAGTATCCACCATTTGTATGGAGACAAATAAGGGTAAAGCCTACCGAATAATTTTCGATCAATGACCTTACCCTGACTAGATTTTTTTTTACGTTTCTCAGAAACGGTTGTACTCATCAAAAGGAGTTCTCGGGGTTATTGGCTTGTATTTTGGATTATCCTTCGGTTTATTTTGTCGATTTTTATCATCCTTTTTATCATGATGCTTATTATGTTGTCCCCCGCGTTTATTGGTGTAGTACTCACTGAATTTCTTTGAATTATTACTTCCAGCAAATGAACGTCTTTTAAACGTTTTCCGTTTCTTCGTTCTTTTTTTATTGTAACCTTTTTTATTATGGTTATAACTGTTTTTACTTTTCCGAAGTTGCTTTGCTGCTTTTTGATTGGATTTTACTCTCGGAGTAATAATTCCGTTCTCATGCTCCGGATCCGTCATAATCGGACGCATTTCCGTAGCAATCCACGTTTCATTAAAGATTTTGCGCGCTTCCTTCATTAAAACAAACTCATTGGTATAACGACCCGAAAAATGACCGATCACCAATAGTTTTGCTTTGGCTTTTTCGGCAACTCTGGCTGCCATTTCCGCTGTGGAATGCCCCGTTTCTTTCGCACGATCAGCGAGGGCGTTACCAAATGTAGCTTCATGATATAAAATAGAAGCTTTTTCACCCAGTTTAATTGCATTAGGACTGTATTGAGTATCCGTAACGTAAGCGAATGAGTGCCCGGTTCGTGGCTCCCCAACGATATCTGATGACTTAACGATCGTTCCGTCATCGAGTTCGACATCATTACCTGCTTTAAGTTCTTTGAACTGAGTGTCTTCAACAATACCCATTTGTGAAGCTTTTTTAGCATCTACTTTTCCGGGTTTGTCTTTTTCCTGAAAACGATATCCAATACAGAATTTTGTATGTTCCAAAGGCAGAGCTTTTACATAAAACTCATCTTCATCAACAACAATTTCCTCTTCAAAATCTTCTTCAAGTTCCACATAATTCAATTCAAATTCGGGTGTTATCTCCGCAATATCGAGATTAAATTCCACGAATTTTTTTAATCTTTTTGGGCCAACCAATGTTAACGGCGCATTTCTGCGCTGCATATTCAAGGTCGAAAGTAAGCCCAACAACCCAAAATAATGGTCCCCATCAAGATGAGATATGAATATGTATTCTATTTTCGATCGTTTTATACCTGCCTGCAGCATTTTAGCTTGCGTGTTTTCACCACAGTCGAACAGAAAGACACGACCTTCCCGCCACAATGCAACGGACGGCAAATTCCTGTTAACTGTTGGGGTGGCAGATGAAACGCCAAGTGGCACTACTATCATCGTCTACTCCTTTTATTGTAGTTTACCTTCATAAGCTTTCATACATATGAAGTTGATATTATGATTTCCGTACGTGTTTATGATAAAATCTTAATTTTAAATTTCAGCCAATTCCTGTTCAATTAATTGTTTCTTATACATATCTGCATAATGTCCATCTTTATCAAGTAATGATTCATGTGTACCCGATTCCACTATTTTTTGATCTTTCATTACATAAATAATATCTGCATGACTAATCGTCGATATGCGATGACTAATCATAATAGTTGTTTTACCCTTCATTTCAGTCTTTAAATGTCGTAATATAGCATCTTCTGTCTTGGTATCAACCGCACTTAATGAATCATCGAATATTAATATACTTGGATTCTTTATTAAAGCTCTTGCTATTGTTGTTCTTTGTTTCTGACCACCGGACATCGTAATGCCTCTCTCTCCTAATATTGTCTCAAATTTTTTCTCAAAATCCAAAATATTTTCAAGTACTTGTGCTTTTTTTGCAGCATTATAGATCTCGTCATCATCAGCCTCTTCTACCCCAAACGCAATATTTTCCCTTATCGTATCAGAAAAAAGAAATGTTTCCTGAGGAACAAAGCCTACAAACTGACGTAATGTTGAGAGAGGTATTTTATTTATTGGGATACCATCAATTTTAATAATTCCTTCCTTTGGTTCGTATAACCTTGGAATTAATTGAATCAGAGAGGTTTTACCAGCTCCTGTTCTGCCCACGAATGCCACATTTTGTCCGGCTTTAATTTTCAGATTAATATTTCGAAGTGCATAATTTTCAGAATCCGGATATTTAAAACTGACATTCTGAAATTCAATATCACCCTTAATTTCGGTAATGCTTTCATCCGTATCGTCAGAATCCTCAATTTCTACTGGTTGACTCATCAGTTCTTCAATTCTTTTTTGAGAGGCTGCGGAACGCTGTAGTAAATTAAGTGTGTATCCAAGTGATGCGACCGGCCATGTTAAATAAGCGACATAAATCACAAATTCTGCGATGTTACCAACGGTTAAGGTCCCTCCCATTATCATTTCACCGCCTTTCCAAATAACCAGAATGACGGATATCCCTATTAAAAAATTCAACATCGGGAAGAATATTGATTCAATTGCGCCTAACTTTACTTTTCTTTGCCGGTAATCTTCGCTTTCTTTGTCGAATTGCACTTGTTCATAATCCTCTCTGACATAGGCCTTAATCAACCTAATGCTTGAAAATGCCTCTTGTGCACGACCTGCAATACGGGAATACTGCTCCTGAATCAATCGGGATTCTTCGTTGATATATCCGCTAACCCAATAAGCCGCTGTAGCTAAAAAAGGTAAGGGAAGCAATGCCCATAGAGCCAGTCGAGCATTTACAATCATCATAATCGTTATAATGATTCCGGCGCGGGTAAACGTATTGATAGTGTACATAAAACCGGGACCGAAATAATCACGAACCCGCATGACATCTTCTGTAGCTCTTACATAAACATCACCGGAATTCCATTTTGTATAAAAACTTTGAGGTAATTTTTGAAGGTGGTCGAATATTTCGTTGCGAATATCATATTCGATTCTTCGGGAAGTTACAATCAAGGTTTGCCTGGTAGCGAATAACAGGATTCCATAAACGAGTGCAGCTCCAAGCAGAGAACCTGCAATTATGGCCAGCTGTGCTCCCACAGGATCATGAAATAGAACATTGATAATATTTTGATAAGAAGCGGTTGAATGCTGCTGAACGAGATCCTGAACATCATTAATGGATTTTCTTACAAGGATAGGAATACCAACTAAAAAACAGTTGGCAAAAGTAAGAAAAAGGGTACCTAAAATTACCGTACCCTTATATTTTTTAAAATATCTATTAAGCTTAAAAAGGTCTCGCACGTTTATCTACTATTTTGCGGGAAATTTTTCTAACCAGTGCTTAGCTAATTTGTATCCCGATAAATATGCTGATTCTATACTATTACCACTCAGATAGTCGCCTATCAAAGCTAATGGACCATCGTTTTCAGCCCGGTCAATTTCCAGAAACGGGACATCAAGCGGATTTCTTGGTTTACGATATCTCCATTGTTCTACAACAACCCAATCCGGCTGATCAATCCAATCATTTTCAACAATGTTATTAACTCTTTTTAATAATAATTGCGAAATTTTCTCATCACTTTCTTTGTGATACTTATGGAAAAAACGATTGGTTGATTGTATAACGAGTGTAAGTTCTTCCGGATTGTCCCTTTTTGAAGAATCGTTAATAATCCATTCCACACCTTGATCACGACACTGAATAGCTTTCCACTCCGGTAAGTCTCGATCACCATACCCGGCAATCAGAGAAATGCTGTTATCATAAGTTACTTGATCCAGATCACGGATTAATTTTCTGATGGATGTTTCATCTTGGGATGTTTGAATCAGTCCGTAAGCCTGAATGGCTGGCGTGGCAACGATAATCGCATCCATCTCATAAACATTGAAATTGGTGAGATTCATCATCCATGCCTTTTTGGAATGACGCTTATCTCCGATAAAAGTAAAACCGCCCACTTTTTCATTGTATTCCGTATCCACCCAGCGGGTGAGATATTCACCAACTTTATCTAAGCCTTCGGGAGCATAATAATAATCAGATTTTTCATGTCCCGGATAACTATCAAATAACTCTTCACCGTCATGATAAGGAAAGCTGTGAGCCCAGACCTTTAGAATTCCTTTATCAGTCAATTCATTAATAAATTCCATGAAGACAGGATCATGGGCATATATGCAGGAAGAATGAATATCTACGATATTTTTGTGATTTTCACCATATTGCCGGGTTGCCAGTCTTCCCTCCAAGGCGTTACTTTTCTCGAAAACAGTTACATCATGTCCACCTTGTGATAATATTTTACCAGCTATAAGCCCTGATAACCCGGCTCCAATTATTCCAATAACCATTTTCTATTCTCAATCGTTAAAAGTTTTTAATTTTCTGAAGATAATAATTTTTATAATTCAAATAAGGTGACTTTTGGTTTACATGCATTTTTCTTAATCAGTGCCGGCCAATAGGCAACTATTTCACTTGCCTTCGGTCGTCCACCGGCAAAACCGGTTACACCGCTCGGCCCCGTCAATATAAGAGGCGCCACTTCCATTCCAAACCGGTCGAGATCTTTTTTGTTGGATCCTGATGCAGATACCCGCAATTGAATTTCACTAAAATCCTCATTGAATATTTCTTCGGTTACCGGTTTTTCATCACAGCCGTTATAACCGACATATTCACAATGGAACGAATCAATATCGAGATCCAAATTCTCAGCTCTTTTAATTAATATTTCTCCGGCTCTTTTTGCCTTTTTCAATGCATTTGGCCAGGAATATACCAATGTTGACGATAACTTATAACCATCGTTATAACTTGCCGAAACCTTATAGTACGGAGTATTGGTTCTTCCTTTTATATCATGAACTCTGACTCTGTTTTCACCATCATCTTCCAAATAAATAGAAGTAAAATCAGCAACACAGTCAGGCGTAATATATTCCTTAGGATCCCCAATTTCATATACAAGTTGTTCCTTGACCGTTTTCAGACTAACAAGACCGCCGGTATTCTCATGTTTAGTTACATAAAAATCACCATTGGAATGCGCTTCAATGATGGGAAATCCTATATTTTCGATATCTGGAACCTCTTCCCAATCCGTATAATTTCCTCCGGTACATTGTGCACCACATTCAATAATGTGTCCGGCAATCGTTCCGGTAGCCATTTTGTCGTAATCATCTAATTTCCAGCCAAACTCATGAATCATCGGAGCTAATGTGAGTCCGGTATCCGTAACCCGGCCTGTAATAATAATATCGGCATCTTTCGATAGAGCTTCTACGATCGGCTCGGCACCAAAGTAGACATTAGCGCTTAATAACTTATTCGAAACATTCGATATGGGTTCCCCCGTATCCATGTTTTTTAAAGCATGCCCCTCTTTGATTAAATCGTTGATCCTATCTAATATATCATCACCATCGATTACAGCGATTTTGAGATGACTATACCCTTTCTCCTGTGCAATTTTTAGAATGGCATCTTTACAGGCTCTTGGATTTACACCTCCGGCATTCGAGACTACTTTTATTCCCCGATCCACAATATCGGGCAGAACAGCTTCAATCACATGTACAAAATCACGGGCATATCCATAATCAGGATTTCGTAATTTCTGTTTTTGCATGATGGACATCGTCACTTCCGCGAGATAATCCATAACTAAATAATCAATATCTCCGTTTTTCACCTGATTTACCGGCGCTGTAGGTAAGTCTCCCCAAAATCCCTGACCGGATGCTATTTTAATAATTTCTTTCACGTTTCAATCTCTTTTTAATGACATTTGATAATAGTTTTAACTCTATTTACGCCTTGCTAATATCGTTACTAATCTGCAATCATGCGAAAATAATTATTGCTTGTATCGCTCACTAATTTGTTTCCTTTAAAATACTGAATAAATGTAAGGCATTCATGTTAAAACCTCTGAGAGATAAATTCAATATCTTTTTTTGCAACTTAGTTGCATTTTTGATTATATTATCTGCAACTAAGTTGCACTTATGAGAAAGAGAGATGAATACATCCGTAATCAAAAATATTTTACATAATAATCATCTGAAAGCCACGAAAGTGCGTATCGATGTACTAAGCGTGCTGATTGATTCTGAATCTGCGTTATCACACCATGAGATTTCCAGGGCTTTAACTGAAGCTGAAGTAGATAAAGTGACGCTCTACCGAACCCTTAAGGCTTTTGAGAAGAAACGCCTGATTCATAAAGTTGCTACTAAGGACCGGAATTGGCAGTATGCGATGTGTGTTCATCATGATCAGAAACTCTCGATCGATAATTCTCACGCTCATTTTATCTGTGATAAATGTGACAAAATCTTCTGTCTGCCAGGTACTAATAAAATAACCATATCAGGAATTCACTATCCTGATAACTTTATAATAACCAGAAAGGAATTACGACTACACGGTTTGTGTCCTGACTGCCAAACTAATTAGATTAACTGCCCTTATGGAAAACGCCAAGACACGATCTCCATTATTATCACGAATTAGTATTATTCTCTCATCGGTTTGTGTGGTTCATTCTATGGTTCACCCATTTATGATCATGCTGCTTCCTTTGATATCTCAGTTTTTTGGTGGAACAATTGAGACGGTATTAGTACTGCTTGTAGTTCCGGTGAGTATATTGGGATTTTTACCGGTCTGGCTGCATCATAAAAACACAAAACTTATGAAGATTTTTATCATCGGTCTGATTATTCTAACTGCAGCTCAGCTTCTTATTCCAGATGATTTAATGATTGGACTTTTCCAAAATTTCTCCGTCAAATCTTTATACTTTAAATCATTTTTCACCTTTATTGGAGCATTCATGCTGGCATGGTCGACCTACAAAAACAACCATCATGCAGATGTCTGTGTAAATCCAAATCATGATCAATGACTACTCATCTACGATATGGGATCGTAAAAATCATTTAATATCAAATTTTGGGATAAACATTTCTTGATGTTTTACTACATTTGTGCATAATTAGAGATCTTTCATGTCCAAAAATGACCTTTAAAAAACAAAACCATGAAAATTAAATTTTTACTGATCCCTCTCGTTGCTGTTTTCTTTTGCCTTCCAACTTCCAAAGCTCTCGCACAATGGCGTTATCCGGTAATAAAAGGATATGGTGCCGAAACTCCACTTCATAATGCTGCCGTTCAGCCAGATCCCAATATTCATTATAAAATTGTATTCGACATAACAGAATACAAAAATAAATCGGATGTCAATGACGGACTCACGCATCTCGCACGATTAATTAATTTATTCGCCGATGCCGGTATTCCACCTAAAAAAATGCAGTTAGTTGCTGTTATGACGGGTCCTGCTACCTATGCTGCTCTTAACGATAAGTCCTATCAGCAGGAAATCAACAAAAAGAATCCCAATACCTATTTGCTTAAAGAATTGAGGAAAAAAGGACACGTAAAATTATTTGTCTGTGGTCAGGCTATCACTGGTATGGGATTTAATCGATCCAACATCGATCAAAATGTTACACTTGCCCTATCAGCTTTATCCGTGGTTCCAACTTATGAGATGAAGGGTTACGCTCTAATGAAATTTTAAAAGGATCATTCTATCCTTTGTCGGCAAGCTCTATTGACGTCGTTCCTGGACCTACCAACGCCATTCCTAGCCCCGCCAACGTCATTTCCGGCTCCCAATCGACGTCATTCCGGGCCCGACCCGGAATCTCCTGATTAATGGCTTTGAGCGTTGTTTTGTTTTTAATTGGATGGAATGTTTGGGGGTTGAAAACCACGGTTTGTAAGCCGTGCCCACGCTTTGGCTGGATTCTGAATCCAGTTCAGAATGACGTCGTTTATAGGTTAGGTTAGAGTTGGGGATAATAAAAAAAAGCTACCAGCTAAACCCACAACCGACGTCATTCCGGGCCCCGACCCGGAATCTCCTGGTTAATGGCTTTGAGCGTTGTTTTGTTTTTAATTGGATGGAATATTTGGGGTTGAAAACCACGGTTTGTAAACGGTGTCCACGCCTTGGTTGGATTCTGAATCAAGTTCAGAATGACGTCGTTTGGGGATTAGATTTGAGTTGGGGATAATAACTAAAAGCTACCAGCTAAACCCACAACCACGTCATTCCCCGCTCCTATGATCATCGTTTCGTGCTCAAATTAAATATTATTGATATTCAACTACTGTAGATTATTTTTGAAAAAGTAGTATAATACAGGACCAACATTGTGGAGGAATTATAAAATCTATTGATATCATGAAAAAGCAACGTTTTTACAGTTATATATTCATCATCATTTTATTCTTGGGGGCCTTTCTATTAACACATAAATCGCATCAGAACAAAAATCCCAAAAATCCGATACCTTCAAAAATCAATCCTGAGATTACGAATATTGTGCAAAATATATCTGCTTTAAATATCAAAAAAGACATTTTAAAATTAGTCAGTTTTCGTCAGCGTCAGAC
>DATFMK010000842.1:0-6082 GCA_035267005.1 Balneolales bacterium | reverse complement strand
TGGTCATGCATTCGACAACCAAATATCTCGGCGGTCATAGCGATATTCTCGGCGGTGCCGTGATTTGTGCAAAGGATGACGAGTTTTATGAGCGGATTCGATCCATACAGCGATTATTGGGTTCGGTACCGTCACCATTCGATTGCTGGCTGTTACAGCGAAGTATCCGGTCACTTCCTTACAGAATGAGGGGACATAGTGAAAACGCTCAAAAAATAGCTGAATTTTTAGAAAACCACGCTAAAGTGGAAGCCGTCTATTATCCCGGCTTGAAAAGTCATGAAGGTCATGATATAGCTGCAAGAGAAATGAGTGGTTTTGGCGGAATGATCTCCTTTGAATATAAAGGAAGTGAAGAAGCTGCTTTAAAAGTTGTAGCTAAATCGAGGTTGATTATCCGGGCCACAAGTCTTGGTGGCGTGGAGAGTACCTGGGAACATCGGAAATCGAGTGAGGGAGCCTTATCACCGACATCACCCCGATTAATACGTATGTCGGTAGGATTAGAACATCCGGATGATTTGATCGAAGATATTGCGCAAAGTCTGGAAGATTAAAATCGAATATACAGATAGCTATACATGTTACTTTAGGAATTCATGGATTATCATTAAAAAGGCCTAATGTAAACGATAAAAGTTCAATTACGGTTATTGTGTATAAATAATGAAAAGCACTACAGATTATAATTCTTATAAAGATCGAAAATACATAATACTCAAGTTAGTAAATTGATAAAATGGCAGTTAAAATCACTTAAAAATTAAATTATACAAAGTCCGTTTATAAACCGTAACTTTTACAGTATGGAAGGGTAAGAACCCATGATCAGATTGTTAAATGAAGGAGAAAAGCGGTTCCAGCGTATTTTGATCTAACCTTTAAAATTCGGATTTTATATATCGGAATTTTAAAGAAAAATTTACACCTTATTTGAACGATAAATAGAAATTACATACAGAATATTTAGTAATGGCAAGAGAAGAAATGGTAATGCCCAAAATGGGCGAATCTATAATGGAAGGCACCGTTATAGAATGGAAGAAAAAAGTAGGTGAGACCGTAGAGCAAGATGAAACCGTTCTGGAAATAGCCACAGATAAAGTTGACTCTGAAGTCCCGGCGCCCGTATCAGGTACGATTGTTGAAATTTTGGCAGAAGAAGGAGATACGGTTGAAGTCGGCAAAGCAATAGCTATTATTGAAACGGATGCTGAAGCAGCCGCCGCTGCGGGCGAGAGTGAGGCTGAGGCTCCGGCTGAAGAAGAAGCTCCGGCTCCTGAACCTGAAACAAAAGAAGAAGAACCTGAGGAAGCCGTTGAGGAAGAAACAGCGGAACCTGCTGCTGCAGAGACCAAGACAAATGGTCAGGTTACGGCACCGGCTGAAGGGACTACACCTCCACAGAGAAGAGGCAGTGACGGACGTTTTTATTCGCCTCTTGTTCGTTCAATTGCTAAAGAAGAAGGCATTTCTCAGGAAGAACTGGAAACTATTGAAGGCTCAGGGAAGCAAGGCCGGGTTTCCAAAGAAGATATTTTAAATTATGTTGAAGATCGCAAAGCAGGCAAAGGTGCTGCTAAACCATCCGAATTGAGTAAACCAGTTTCTAAAGAAGCTCCTAAACCAGCTTCACAAGCTTATACCGGAGCAGGTGAAGAGAAAATACGAGCCGGAGAAATTAGAGCGGAATGGCCGAAAGATAGCGTTGAAATTATAAAGATGGATCGTATGCGGAAAGTGATTGCCGATCACATGATCCGTTCTAAACAGACTTCCGCCCACGTTACTACATTTGCCGAAGCGGATGTCACGCGTCTTGTAAATTTCCGTAATAAAAACAAAGATCGATTTTATCGTGAAAACGGCTATAAATTGACGTTTACACCGTTTTTTATTGAAGCTACCATTCAGGCCATTCGTGAATTTCCGCTGATCAATAGTTCGGTGGATGGCGATCAGATCATCCTGAAGCGGGATATTAATTACGGTTTAGCGGTTGCACTTGGTGAATCGGGTACCGGAGGATTAATTGTTCCGGTCATAAAAAACGCAGGGCAATTAAATATTCACGGTATTGCTGAAAAAGTGCATGAATTGGCACAAAAAGCCAGAAACAAGAACCTTTCACCTGATGATCTTGTAGGTGGTACGTTTACCTTAACCAACTACGGTAGTGTTGGCAACTTGATGGGAACTCCCATTATCAATCAGCCCCAGGTAGCCATATTTGGAACCGGCGTGATTCAAAAACGACCGGTTGTACTGGAAACAGATAGTGGTGATGTCATCGGTATTCGTTATATGATGTATCTTTCCATGAGTTACGATCACCGGATTATTGACGGTGCACATGGTGGCGCATTTTTACAACGAGTTAAAGAACTGTTGGAAAACTTTGATGTAGATCGTACGGTCTAACGTTCATCAACTATTTGTGATAGATATTAAAAACGGCACGGAAATTAATTCTGTGCCGTTTTTTAATGAATTATTTTTGGGATCAAAATCAATTATTAAATACATTATTTTTCTGCAAATCAATAACTTACGATTTGTAAAGAGGGATTGTTATGAGAATTATTAAAAATATAAATGAGATTCGTGATGCCGTAAAAAAAGAAAAAAGGGAAGGCCGTACCGTGGCATTGGTTCCCACCATGGGGGCTTTACACGATGGGCATTTATCATTAATTCGGAAAGCCCGTGAAACAGCGGATGCCGTTGTCGTGTCGGTTTATGTAAATCCCACTCAATTTGCACCCAATGAGGATTTTGATGCCTATCCGCGTCAATTAGAGGAAGATGCTAAAACATGTGAGAAAGAAGGGGTGAGTTATGTTTTCGCTCCTGATGATACCGTCATATATACCAAAGAGCGCTTTATCAGATATGAGATTGATGGGTTGAGAGATCATTTATGCGGACGTTCCCGGCCTCACCATTTTCAGGGGGTTCTGCTGATTGTGAGTAAACTGTTTCATATCGTAAATCCGGATTATGCCGTATTTGGACAAAAAGATATTCAGCAATTTCGGATCATTGAGCGAATGGTTAAAGAACTGAATTTCGATATTCAGATTATAATGGGAGAAACGGTCCGGGCAACCGATGGTTTGGCGTTGAGCAGCCGGAATCAATATCTCTCTGATTCGGAGCGATCCATTGCGCCAGGTCTTTATCATAGTTTAAAAAATACGGTTAAGAATGTAACAGAGAACCCGGATGGCGTTCAGGACATTCTGAAATCGCAGGAGGAATTGTTAAAGGAAAAAGGTTTTAAAATTGATTATCTTGACGTTGTTGATTACGAAACGCTCCAGCCGGTTAACCAACTGGATAGCACAAAAAAATATATAGTTGCCGGAGCCGTTTATTTAAGTAGCACAAGACTAATTGATAACATTATTTTTACTATTTAAACCCGTAAATTATTAAAAGGGTGTTTGGATAGAGGATTGTTTATTATGATGATTACAATGTTTAAATCGAAATTGCATCAGTTGTCGGTAACAGAGGCTGATCTTTATTATGAAGGCAGTATTACTATTGATGAAGAACTGCTGGAAGCCGCTAACTTATTGCCATACGAGAAGGTACAAGTCGTAAATATTAATAACGGGGCACGACTGGAAACGTATACTATACCCGGACCAAAGGGAAGTCGCATTGTTTGTATGAATGGTCCCGCCGCGCGGTTAGCTCAGGTTGGTGACCGGGTAATTGTTATTTCATATGCTGAAATGACTCCTGAGGAAGCCAAAGAGCACAAGCCTCATATTGTACTGGTAGATAAAAATAATGATCCGGTAAATGTCCTTCATGAAGCAAAATACCGTAATGAAATTGTTCCTGAAACCGATTAATAATTGAGAGATACTTTTTTTAGTATGATCGAATAAAAAGGCCCCAATTTGGGGCCTTTTTTATATTAACACGGATTAATCACCAAAAAAAATTTGTTGTGATCAATCCCGAAGTTTCGGCACACGGTTAAATTTTGCAGCTCTTTTTAGCGTTTTCAAAATCGAGGAACGAGTTATTCTTTATAAGTTCTAATATTTACAATATGGTAAGTATTGTTTATTGTTGGATACGTGAATAATTCGAGTTAAAGGAAGACTTTCTACGTTCAGAAATTTTTGAGTAGATAAATAAAATCTCAATTTTCAATTCGATGGTTATGGTCATTTTGGTGGCATCGTACCAAAGATATAATCCCAAAGTGGGGAGGATACGCCAAAAGCTTTATCCGGATATTTATAATGATGCAGACTATGATGTCTGACAATCGGTTTTAAAAATTTCGGATAATGTCTTGAATGTGTGGCGTAATGTATAAAGGCGTACAGAAGGTATCCGGTAAGAAAACCCGGTAGAAAGATAAAAACGTACTGCCTCATGATGATGTAAAACGTGAGAAAGAGCACAGAAATAATCAATAATGCCGGTAAAGGCGGCATAAATAAACGCTCTTTATCTCTTGGGTATTCATGATGCACGCCATGGATCAAATAATGCATTTTTTGAATCCACGGTGAATCCGTCATAAAATGGAAAATATAACGGTGCATCACGTATTCGAAAAATGTCCAAAATAAAATGGCCCCGAGGAAGATCAAGAAAACGGTGGTTATTGAAGAAACCACATTGTTCACAAAACCATAATAGAGTAATAATACGATGATTGGAATATAAACACTCAGAGTAATTGCGGGTGAAGTTTTCGTAAGAGATTCTAAATATGGATTATGAAAAAGAGTCCCCTGACCATCATTTTTAATATCACTCATAACTTCTCCCTTTTTAATGATGTCGTTGTAAAACTAATGTAAAGTAGAGTTCACTTTCCGTTTATAAAGGATATAATCATATCCTTTTAATCGGATTACAGAAATCTGATCACGTAATCAATTATGTTTATAAATTTATTGAAAAAATGAATAATTGGTAATGAATATTTATCAACTGAAGATTATAAATTTATAAATTAAATAAGGTTTCTGTTCGATTTTCCAATAATAAAAAAATGAAATTTATCTAAAAAGGATATTTTTAATAATTAGAAATTTGTATTTATCTGCATCTGCTTGTATATAACCGTAATAAATTAAGCAATAGTTCCTGATAATAAATATCTATCAAAAAAAGTTTAAAATATTTTGTAAGGAATACACCAAATAATGGTCTTATTATTTTAGAAGGCTATACAAAACCGTTCTTTTGCCCAATATCTGCATTTTCGCGACTTCGAAATCCTCGAATCCCGAAAGCATTCGGGATGCTGCGGTTCCGAAGTCGCTCAGGCTTTGATATCGAACAAAATACCTGGTTTTGCAAAGCCTTCTTTAATTCATCTTTTTACCATTAATTATAATTTTATAGATATAAAACTATGTTTCGTAAAATTCGAAGATTATCAGTTTACGCCTGTTTGCTTGCTGGTTTTATCATTTCCTTGAATGGTTGTGCTACCCTATTTAAAGGAACCTCAGATAATGTCCACATGTCATCTTCACCAGCGGGGGCAAAAGTATTTGTAAATGGTGAATTAATGGGAACGACTCCGGTAAAATTAAAACTGAAGTCAAGTGAAACGTATCATATTGAGTTTAAGAAGAAAGGATACGCTACCAAAGTTTATAATTTGACGAATCATGTTGGAGCAGGATGGATTGTGTTAGATGTCCTGGGCGGCTTGGTGCCAATTATTGTGGATGCCGCAACAAATTCATGGTATAAATTAGATCAAACTCACTTCAATGCAGTTATGGAGAGTCAGCAGCCGTAACGTATTTTCAGATGACCGTTTCATTTTGGTTAGGTAGCTTTGTTTAAAAGATGAGATCAGGTCAAAAAAGCCGTCTTGTATTTATAAGACGGCTTTTTAATTTGATTGGTAACTCAATACTATTATTTAACGTGAGTTCGAGTTAAAGTCCTCTTTTAAAACAGAGTTTTGGAATGAATAGGTTACTTTGAAGATTTCTCCCTCCGGTCGAAATGACGCGAATGGGCGAAGATGACGTTGATGGATAACAAACATCACTCAATGGCGTCATCTCGAACCCGCTTTTTGGGT
>DATFMK010000841.1:0-2499 GCA_035267005.1 Balneolales bacterium | reverse complement strand
TAAACTTCTTCAGGTCTATAAATTGCCAAATATTTCCACCTATTAAAATAAGTATAAGTATATATGCTCCAAGTTTAACGGACCGTTTGCCTATGTCTGGCCACCACTGTTTAACAATAACAAGCAGAACAACGATACTATAAAAATCAACCAGAACAAAACGCCTTGGCCTCAATAGATCTAAACCATGAAAACCTGCCAGTAATACCAATAGCCACTGACTTAAAAGAATACCTGCAAATAGTAATCGGTTTTTTCGTAAAAATAGTAAACAAATCAAGCCTAAGACAGGTATGGTTAACAAATCAAGCCCAGGTTCCCAAAAGATAACTTTCAGAATATTTACAAAATTTTCCCATGAAATAGCGATAAGATTGTCCAACTTCTGCATCTGTTCACTAACCATCCCAACATTTTTTGAATAAATAAGAAATGCGGAAACGGCACCTAAAACAAAATGCACAACTCTGTTTTTAATAGCTGCGTTATCTTGTAAAAAAGCTGCCAAAAAGAAGAGAATAAATATAGTTTTACCAAGAGGATAAACATGCCATGAAATTTCAATTGTCAGAAAACCTAATAGTAACCCACCAAACCAATTTTTCTTGAAGTAAGGATGAAATATGATTAACAGTGCCAGGCTATGTGGAAGCATGCCACTAACATACTGTCCACCACATATGGAATAAGATAGCAATGTTGCAGAACTTCCTAAAGCTAGCGCCAGCCATGCCCATTGCTTACCCTTTAATTGAAAGGAAATACCACACAGCCAAAAAGAGAAAATAAATAATAAAAAAGTAAGTAGGTGTGGCCAAAATTCCCACGGAAAAATAGATAAAATTACTCCAGGTATAAAATTAAGAATGATACCATCGCCACCACAGTATTGACAATGCCTAGTAAAATAAAATGCCTTATTTATTGCTTCAACAAAACCAAAATCTTTTATTAGAAAAAGACCTTCTGCTGCAAAAATAATTTCCCAGCCAGCATAATGATACCCTCTATATAAAACACGCCATATAATTGCGGTTAACGGAAGAAGAAAGGTAAGCAGATATATTTTAGATATTTTCTTAGACCGCTTTGACCCGCGCCTTGAGAACTGATCCAATTTCTGTGTTAGATTTACGATCATCTGAATCAGCCAATGGAATCTCGCCAGAGATCATATTCCCGGATATAATCTTCAGGGTCATAATCTTCTGAGGCATAGACAAGTAATACCGCATCCTGGCTATGCTTATACTGTACGGCCCAAATCATTGGAGGCACATAAAGTCCCAGGTTTGGCTGATTTAATCTGAATTCTTCACGGTGAAATCCATCCTCTACAACAATAGATAAAGCTCCTTTCACACATATCATAAATTGATGGCACTTCTTATGTGCATGCTCCCCTCGTATCCTCTCACTAAGCACATTAAAAACTAAAAAATACCTTTTAGGCACAAAAGGGATATCCCTCTCAAAGATTCCGACCGACAAGTCTCCTCGCAAGTCATTAATAAGTGGAAATTTGTGGTATGTTACACCCCTAACACTCGTTTTCTGTAAAGGCTCTGACTTGTCGTCAAAAAAATAAGACGTTTCTGGAGTGTTTTTTTTAGATTCAACATAGTTAATTATCCGGGCTGGATTGCCGTATACAATAGCATTCGGTGGCACGGATCTTGTAACAACAGATCCGGCTCCAATCATACTGTTTTGCCCGATGGTAATTCCCGGCAGAATAGTTGCATTTGCACCGATCGAGGCGTTTTGGCAAACCAGGGTCTGCATAAACTTGTTAGGATATCTTTTGCTTCTCGGAAACTGATCATTTGTAAATGTAACATTGGGTCCAATAAAGACCTGATCTTCTATAGTAATTCCATCCCAGAGTTGAACACCACATTTGATTGTTACATAATCACCGACAACAACGTCATTTTCTATAAATACATGATCACATATGTTACAGTCTTTTCCGATTCTGGCACCAGACAAAACATGCGCAAACGCGTAAATTCTTGTTCCCTTGCCAACATTTTTACTCTCACAAATACCTTGAGGATGCAAATAAAAATCCACAACTACCTCCTCCCAAATTCCTTCGTGGATAGAATAATACCCTGTGGCCGACCCTTTGTATTTTCAAAAATTCTCCAGACATAAGCGCCAATGATACCGAGCCCAAAACAATTCAATGCCCCGAATGTCAAAACTGCTAAAATGGTGGCAGCGTATCCAGGAACAGGTGCTGCTGTAAATATACGGTAAACAATAACAGCCAGTCCTAAACAAAATGACACCAGAAGGCCGAGCCCCCCTATTATTGTTAGTATCCAGATAGGAAGATCTGAAAAAGCAAGGGTGCTGTTTACCAGATAATTAATACGCTTCTTAAAGGTCCAGGCACTCTTGCCGTGTTGCCGTGTAATTCTTTGGTAGCCAACAAACTTGCGCCTGAACCCAAGCCAGAAAAGGAGGCCCACCAAAGAAGTGTTTGCTTCA
>DATFMK010000840.1:0-3338 GCA_035267005.1 Balneolales bacterium | reverse complement strand
ATTCTTTTCGTGCCATAGTTCTCTTTGGTTTTTGTGGGTTAAGAATTACAAGTTCTGCCGGATTTTTTGCGTATCGAATTGCCATGATCGTCGTTGACTTAGTTTAAAATGCCGCGTTCATTTACTTTTATGTCGGAAATGATGAGTACGTGACCGAGAACGGATACCGGTCGTTTCCCTTTATCAAAATTATGATAGTAATAATGTTCTTTTCCTTTGTGATCTCCAGGTTTCATAATCTTATCGGATTGGTAGTATATCACATCGGCTGTCCCAATTGGAATCGCCTTAGCTCCTTTTTCTGGCCATTCGATCGCAAAATCCATATTATCGTTATAGCCATTCCATTCGTAAAATTTATGATCCGCCTTGGAGCTATGCACTTTATCTTTTACAGGTTTGATGTATTCTTGTCCGATAATATAGAGACGCTTTTTTTTCAGGGATTCAAACATCTCCAGCGGTTTATCATCTTTTCCCCGTTTTAGGATTCGGGTTCCCTCCGGAGTATCAATTTCGAGTTTCATAACTTTCCCCAGGTATATTAAAGGATCCGAAAACGAAAACACTGGATTTTTACGAGTAGGGGAATTACCGCCCTTAGACTTACCAGACGGGCGGCCCATATCTTTTTTACCCCTTCGGTTATTTGTCTGGTCATTGTCTTGTATATTGTTATTTTTGCTTGAAGTACCTATCTTGTTAGGAGAGCCTGGTGAAGGCTGGTGCGTATTTTTCCTTTTTTGGGAAAAGTCCCCAGAGATACCATCGGGCTTTCTTATTTCTATAAGATTATGATCGTAATAAAACCTTCCCTGTTTGGTTTCCCGGACTACCAGATGAGCCGTATATTGCGCTCCTTTAATCGAAACTGGTGTTTCGAATTTATATATAGCTTTTATTTCTGACCTTTTTTTACGATCCGGGTCAATAGATACCAGGTGAGCTTTTTTTAGAAGAACTGGAAGTTTTCGTATAGATAATAATTTATTAATCGTATAATAACTTCCTGCTGCTTTTTTTAGACCCTGCCAATTTAAATGTATATGAATTTTTTGTTCGTCGTTTAAAACATCTTTTCCGACGAGATTTTTTTTAGCCCAGGCTAAAGCCTTTTTTTTCAGATCTGAAATATTCGTATAAGAACCAAATTCATTATTCGAAACAGCTGGGATTTCCTGATTTTCCCTGGATGTCCGGGAACTCACAATATTCATGGTCTGTGGCGTTTCTTTAAACCGGTTTTTTTCGGTTTGAGCTACTCCATCCACGGCCTTTATCTCCACATCAGGCCAATGCACATATTCGGAAGGACCTTTATAATTTCCATCTTTTGTGGCGTGTAAAATGTAAATCAACATACATTTTTCACGTTTACAGAATTCCATAAACCGGCGAAATTCATCTGGTTTTATGTATCCCATACTGATACTATCGAGTATTACAAATTTAGCATGGGTTACCTCAATTTCTGTTTTGAGCTTTTCCAGATTATCGTAGTCACTGATGAGGAGATTGGGATGTTGCGCTCCCAGGCGTTTAATCTTATTCTGCAGAGCCGGTCCGGATCCTTCCTCGCTGGAACAATAAATCCCTTTTCCTAATACTTTCGCTAATTGATAAGCCATATCAATGGCCATGGTCGATTTAAGGGATCCTTTTGGTCCCCAAATGACCATTGAAACCGATGGTGGAACGGTTCCAATAAGGGTTCCGTAATTACCAGGCATTCGGATCCCTGTAAATTTCTTTTTTGCCAGATCCTGGGCACTAATCATCCTCATCCTCCCTGGTAAAATCAATACTTGCCGGATTTAGACGTAAAAACAATCCACCTACTAATAACCCTCCTGCAAGGCCAAATAATAAACCGGGAAGATTATTGGCCGCTACACCTTTAATGGCTCCGGTTAATACAGGTTTGGCCTGGGAGCCGAATTGTTGATTAACTTTCTGCAGATCAATCTGATTGAAATAGCCATTGATGACATCTTTGTGCTGTTGGAAATAAGCTTCAAATTGGGGTTTATTTTTCACCACATTGTAAGCGCTTAGGGCCTGAGTGGCTAATTTTCCCTTATCATTATAAGTTACCAGATTAGCTAATGTAACAATCCAGTTAGGAAGCTTCCCTTTTTGACTGGTTCCGGATCCTGATGGAGCGCCTAATTGGTTTTCCCCTATGATTTGAGCATCTTCAATTTCCATCATATTCAACCTTTAATTAGTTTTTCGATCGCTTTTCTGTTCGCTACTAAAAAATAGCCTCCAAATCCTATTCCTAACGTAAGAGCTATGTTCCGTACAGGATGATTCCCTAATACGCTTCCGAATATTCCGGACGCAGCGGTTGATGGTTTCGAATAAATACCGGTAGATAATCCCTGACTATAACTCTGTGAAATGGGAAGATTTAACGTGCTTAATGGTTTGATGCCAGATAGATTTTGCACATTAACGGTATCTTCGAAAGCCTGGATTTGAATAGTAGGTGGTACATGTCCGATCTTCGAAAAATCGAGTGGGATTCGACCGGTTCCAACACAATTACTGAATACAGAAGTATCTACAATAGAAGATCCCAGCACCGTTCCGGATGCCGGATCCCGTGCGACCACTTTGGCATTTGGACAAAATATGGTCGAAATAGGGTACCGGATTCCATATCCCCAATTACGGTCCGTCTGAAGCTCCACATCAATAGATTTTGGCGTACCGGACTGAGGAAATCTCCGCGTAACCTTCATATAGCGTATACCTAAAGCAAAGCCAGATGTGGTAATCTGTTTCGTGGATCCGCTATCTCCCAAATATACAATATGTGAGTTTTCAACCATGATTATTACTAAATATACGTCCTAAAATAAGTCCGGTAATGACACCAGCTACAACGGTTCCACCGATTTGCCACCAATCGATTTTTTTTGAAAGCTTATTCCAATCGATATTCGCACAGGCGGATCCATGCTGTTTAGCGGGAACCTGGCTGTTTGAGTTTCCCTGACAGGGACAGCCAAAATCGGGTGAATCTCCTAAATAGGTTATTTCTTTACTTGCTGTAAGCATTAATTACTCCCATTCATTGCGACATAAAATATTCCACCACCAACAAGCAAAACGCCACTTCCAATAAGAATAGGCATAAGCATATTGGATCCCTTAGCCTGCGATGTGGTCATCAATGCCGGCTTGGATCCGTTATTCGTTGTAGTACCGCCATTTGATGTGCCGCTATTCGTCCCCGATCCGGTTCCTCCGGGATGGAGCGAATGCACCAGGTTATTGTATTGTTGAATAACATTATCCACAGACGCCGGGGTGATCGCGTTTCCGATATA
>DATFMK010000839.1:0-6269 GCA_035267005.1 Balneolales bacterium | reverse complement strand
ATCTGGTCTGCGAGTTTGCCGGTTGATCCGATTCCACCCTTTAATTATCAATTAAGTTTTTCTCCAACAGAATTAATCAGGGAATATGTCGATCCGGTTTCTATCCTGGATAATGGAAAAATAAAGACCATAGATCCATTATCCGGGTATGAAAAATTAAATTTCGAATTTAAACCGGAATTAGGGGAGCTCGAATCTTTCCACGTTGGTGGAACCATTACTTCGTTAGTTAATAATCTGCAGGGTAAAGTGAACCATTTATCCTATAAAACATTACGTTATCCGGGACACCGGGATATTATAAAAGCTTTAATGGATCTTGGGTTTAATTCCAATCAAATTATTGATATCCGAACCAATCTGACGTATCAGGAATTATTGATAAGACAGTTTGAACGTAATTTACCACGCGGTCATAAAGATTTCATTATCGTGAAATTAGTCGTAGATGGTCAGAAAAACGGGGAAAATATTCGTCGAGATTATGAACTTTTTCATGAATACGATGAAGTTAACGATGTCCCTGCTATGATGGCAGCTACTACTATTCCGACGATGATTATCGCTGAACTTATTTCAGAAAATAAATTAGTTGGTAAAAAAGGTGTGAGTACACCTGAATTGGTTGTCCCGAAGAATGAATTTCTGGACCGGGTCAAAGATAAAGGTCTGGATATAAGGATGACCGAAACGGTTATGAGTGTGAATGCTTAGTTTATAATGGAAACATTATTCAAAGAGATTATTCCTCAGGAGTAATCTCTTTTCTGTATTTAAATGCTATCGTTTTAACTAATTGACTATCAATAGTTATTATCCTTCTAACCAATCTATCCCTTTCTGTAGGTAGATCCTCGAAAATTCATTATTATTCAACCTATTTGAAATGATCTGCATATACTATTCGTTAAAATACGAGTTTAAATAAAATCAACACATGACTTATCTGGATGAATATTAAGTTAGTTTTTTTCACCCTGTTGTTTTCTGTTTGTTTGTCGTTTACTACAAAAGCACAGCAAAAAGCATCCATAAGTGGGTATATAAAAGATGAGACTTCAGGGGAAACGCTGTTAAGTGCTAATATTGCTCTGGACACAACGAGATATGGCACAAGTTCGAATATGTCGGGGTATTATACGATTACGGATATTCCAGCCGGGACTTATGTTTTAATGTGTTCGTTTATCGGGTATCATAAATACATCAAAAAAATAACGCTAAAACCGGGCGAACATTTGAGATTAGACATCCGTATGTCACCGGCAAACATTCAGTTAAATCAGGTTATTGTAGAATCCAAAGCAGAAAAAGAAGAACAAAAAGATATAGGGACGGCAAATATATCAACTAAGTTAATTAAAGAGCTTCCGTCGGTTTTTGAATCAGATGTTTTTCGGTCATTGCAACTATTACCCGGTGTAAAATCTTCATCCGATTTTTCAAGCGGTTTATACATTCGAGGGGGGAGTCCTGATCAGACTCTGATTCTGTTGGATGGAACCACGGTTTATAACCCGACCCATTTCTTTGGATTCTTTTCGACGTTTAATCCGGATGCGATAAAAGACGTTAAGTTATACAAAGGCGGATATCCAGCAAAATTTGGTGGAAGATTAGGCTCGGTCTTGGATATCCATAATAAGGATGGTAATCGCAAACATTTTGAAAGTACATTAAGCCTGGGGTTATTGGCGTCGCGGGTATCTTTCCAGGGACCTTATAAAAAAGGATCGTGGATGGTTGCTTTCCGGCGATCGACTCTTGAACCGGCGCTTGCTATCCTTCGGAAAACCAATAGTAATATTCCCAATAAGTTTTATTTCTATGATCTAAATGGAAAATTTAATTTTGACGCGGATCAAAATGATAAATTTTCACTTGGACTCTATTCCGGAGTCGATAATGTGGCACTGCCTTTTGCAACTGATGGCAATATTTATCTGAATTATGGTAATCAGACGTTAAGTTCAAAATGGACGCATATCTTTTCTCAAAAAGTCTTTTCGAATTTTAATGTTACCGGATCACATTATTTTAATTATCCTGCTTTTAATATTGCAGGAACCCCATTTAAACGCTCGAATAATGTATACGATTTTTCAGCAAAGGGCGACCTGCAATATATCCCCAATCAACAGCATCTATTTGAAACCGGCTTTTGGGTAGGGAATATGACGCTGAATCTTCAGGATAATTTTAATAATCAAAATGTATTTGGTTCACGGATCCGTAGTTTGTATGGATCGTATTATTTACAGGATACCTGGACACCATCCGATAAATGGAAAATAGTGGGTGGGATACGTGCGAATATGTTTGCACAGGGAAATTATTACCGGCTCGGCCCGCGTTTATCCGTTCAGTTTAAACCAAGTAATGCCATTCGTTTCCAGGCCGCTTACGGACGTTATGATCAATTTTTAACGCTTGTTACGAATGAAGCGTTTTCTGGATTCGATGTGTGGTTGACGACTGGTAAGGGGGTGAAACCTGAATGGGGGGATCAGTATGTTGGTGGTATTAAATTGAACCCATTTAAAAATGTCGATTTGAATGTTGAATCGTATTACCGGACTATGCACGATCTGTTCGATCTCAATCCATTTATTCCCGATCCGGCCGGATTGAAATATAACCAATTATTCCGTTTTGGAAGTGGATATGCGTACGGCACAGAAGTTAAACTGGAAAAAACATCCGGACGTTTAAGCGGTTTTATTGGTTATACTTATGGCGTGACACGACGTAAATTTCCTAATTTTAATCTGGATCGTTTTTATCCACCTAAATTTGATCGTCGTAATGATGTTGATCTCGTACTAAATTATCAGTTTAGCCGTCGCTGGAGAGTATCAACTGTGTTTAAATACGCTACGGGACAAGCTTATACCAAACCATTGGGACGTGCTGTATTTTTAACGCCGTTCGACTCGGAAGTCAGAGACGTGCTCACGGTTGGTAGAGTGAATGCCTCCCGTTTACCGGCCTATAACCGTCTGGATTTGAGCTTTTCGAGGTCAGGCACATTTTTCGGAACCGGACATGCTGAATGGAAATTTCAGGTTATAAATGTCTATTCCAGGAGAAATGTCTGGTTTTATCAGTACGATTTTAATAAAAATCCGATTAAAAGAAATCAGGTTACCATGCTTCCCATTTTGCCATCCATTTCCTATACGATTAAATTTTAGAATATGCGAAAATATCGTAACATATTATTATTTATAGGATTATTTCTTGTTGTGATTAGCTGCCAAAATTATCCTCAGGATAGCTACAAACAGCAATATGTCGTCCAATCCTATATGGTGGCACAGCAACATTTACCCTATGTGAGTGTAGCTACAACCATAAAAGCCACGAGCAAATTCAGTTTTGACAGTACGGGCGTTAACGACGCCAACGTTTCTATCTCTTTACTGGATAACAGTGGGAATATGGTTGAACATTATCCCTATATACGAACGAATTACCCGGGAATTTATAGACCGGCGGTTGTACGATTAGTAAAACCGAGAAGGAAATATCAGCTGCATATAACTTTTCCCAATAATTCGGATGTTATTAACGCTTATACAACGGTTCCAGATACGTTTCATCATGTGGGAAGCATTCCGGATACCGTTACCTATCAACAGAAGAAACCAATTGTGATTCGGACGACTCCAAGTTACTATCCCGGACGCCAAAATATTTACATTTTCACCGTCCTGGCAGCTGATACTTCGGAAAGTTTATTAACGCCCTTTTATCTTAATCGGGTCAAAAATAACCAAAACGTGTATTCGTCTGAATTTGCTAAAAATTCTTCGGGAATCATCAATCAGGATAATTATACTCTGAATTCTGATGGCACCTTGTCACTCAATTTTCCCTGGATAGGGGTCGCTTTTTATGGGGATAATAAACTCGTGACCAATGCTATTGATGATAATCTGTACGATTTCATTCGTTCACAATCTGTTCAGACAGGTGGATCAACGATTCCACCGGGACAAATTCAGAATATTATAAATCATGTGCAGGGAGGAATTGGAGTTTTTGGAAGTATTGCCAGTGACACGGTTAGTACGTACGTAAAACGACAGCCTTCACAACAATAGCAATGAACAATTTACAAGTGGCAATAAAACAATTTGAGATTCATTTAAAATCGAACAATGATAGTAGTCTAAAACTAAATTTTAGGTGGTGAATACACCAAAATTTAGTTGCATCAACTAAATGTATTTATCTATTTGAAATCTATTTTCTTGCTTATAATGATGTAAGCGGTTACATTTCATTAAGGTCATTATGTAGAGGGGATGATCTGTCAGTTATGTAATGTCATCAAGATGTGTCAATCTAATTATCATGCTAAAGATTCAGGAAAAACTTACGAGTTCATTCTACGCCATGCTGAGTATGCCGGCTACGGCGATGGGATTTGCATTATCTATTCAAATATCGGCATTAAGCTGGATTTTGAGTACCAAATATCACATGGAAATCGATCAAATCGGTATCGTTTGGGCGGCAGGTCCACTGGCTGGAATTATCGCTCAACCAATTGTAGGAGCGATTTCAGATAAAGTCTGGTTTTGGGGCGGACGTCGTCGGCCTTTTATTCTCATCGGTGGAGTATTAGCCGCTTTGATGCTCTTATCGCTTCCGAATATTGATATCATTGGCCATTTTCTTGGTGAGAGCGGGGCAATGCTTGGAATTGCTGTAATCGTCGCATTAACACTCGATTTATCCATTAATGTCAGCTTTAATCCAACAAGATCGATCATAGCGGATGTCACACCTGAAGGTGACGATCGTACCAAAGGATATACCTGGATGCAGACGGTTTCTGGTTCGTTTGGAGTTTTAGCTTATGCTATTGGCGCCTCATTAGGCAATTATTTTTTGATCTATTTTGGAGTTATTCTTGTCCTGGGTTTTACATTGATTCCACCCTTTTTTATAGATGAACCGGTGATTCTTGAACAGGAAGAAGAAAAATCCACCTTCAATGAATCAAATAGTATTAAAAAGCCTTCATTTTCCTTTGAGGATATCTATATGGGGCTTTTGCCTTTAGTCGGATTTTTGTTGTATGGCGTTTATGTGATTGTAGCACGTTTGAGCGGACTCGATGCGGAGAATGAAATCATTGAGTATTTGTGTTTGGCATTAGTCGTTATTTTAGGAGGATTCGTACTCATCCGTTCTATAAAAAAGGAGATTGATGATTACGAATTTCAAAAAGTTTTATTGGCTCACGCATTTACATGGTTGGGCATTCAAACAATGTTTATCTATATGTTTGCCTATGCTAAATCGAATGTGCTGGGATTTGATCCGAAAGCACACTTAACGGCATTGCAAAATGATGACATCGGGCGTATTATCGCCATTTCTTTTTTGATCTTGAATTTAGTGGGTGCTTTATTCCCAACCTTGGTATTGGAGCCGGTCGCTAAACGAATCGGCAGAGTACGAACGCATGTGTTGAGTATTGCATCCATGGCCATAAGTTATCTGGCAATACTGCTCTTTGCACATAACCGGATCATCCTTTATTTGTTGATGGCATTTGCCGGTATTGGCTGGGCTTCAACGATATCACTGCCATTTGCCATCATGTCGGAGCGGGTAAAACAGTCGAAAATGGGTTTATATATGGGGATTTTCAATTTATCGATTGTATTACCTCAGCTGGTGGCAAGTTTTAAGATGGGGGAGATCATCAACCGGGCACCGGACAAATCCATAATTTTTATAATATGTACCATCACATTGTCAATATCAGCGATACTTTGGCTGTTCATTAGAGAGAAACATAAAAAAGAAGCTCTGTTACCCAACTTGATAATGGGAGAATGATTTACTTTACACTGATAGTAAAATAAATCGAATGTAAGTATAAAATAATGAAACACCTGGTATTTCAACCATTACTTATAATTTTCAATCTATTATAAGCATTGGTAACTGTTTGAATAATTTATGTTCAGATATATTATAAAGTTTAAGATGAACGGCTATTCAGGCAAATTTTAAATTTTATGTCAATTCTTAGTAGATGTTCCGATCTAAAATTATTAAATAGAGCTCATCTGTTTTAACCCGGATTATTCACCAATAAATTTTGTTGAGCTTTCGGGATTTAAAATGCGCATGAAATTAAGCATTTTTAAATTCAACGAAGAGCATGGCAATATTTCGTAGCTCTTTTTAGACACCTCAAATTTGAGGAAAACTTTATTTTTTACAAGATATTGTTCTTTCAATAT
>DATFMK010000838.1:0-4097 GCA_035267005.1 Balneolales bacterium | reverse complement strand
GAGATACCGTTTTCGTACTTCTTTTATCAAATGAACCATATATGGCTGCAAATCCGAACGTGAAGTGTAAGGAGCCACATCATCTACAGTGTCAAAAAATAAACCATTAAATCCTTTTTCAATAATATTCGGGATTACTTTATTTAAAATTAAATTCTGACTCGTGGTATCTTTGAGGTTTATATAATAACTATCCCAATTTTTATTTTTCCCTAAGAAACCATGTTCCTTCAATAAAGGGAAATACCACCGGTCAGGATTTACTTCGCCTAAACTTACATAGCCAATAATTTTGGCACCCGTATTCCGTAGAGATAACACCTGCAAATGGGTATAATTCTCGGGTTCCAGAATCACCATCTGATTATTTTTAACATCCGCCGGTTTTACCACACCATAATTAACCTCGAATGTTTGAAATTCTTTGGTACTTTGACAATTTAAGGCAATTAAACTACACAAAAATACTAAAACTACATTACTTCTACTCATTTAGTGCCCAACTCCACACAATCTTTCCACGTTAATGTTTTTAATATATTTACAGCAATAGGTACAAGCACCATATCGAACTGTTGATCCGTCCTTTCCAGTAAATTTTTTATCAATTGGTCATGCAGTTCCTCACCTTTATTTTTCTTGTTATTTTGATACCGATCGATGTATTCTGCTGTATATTCGATGATCCCCAGTATTTTTCCTGTCCATGAAATCTCGTTTCCATTCAATCCGCTGGGAGTTCCGGTACCATTCACCCATTCATGATGCTGTCGTACTCCGTTTTTCACTTCCTGATTAACAGGTAACATTTTAACCATCAGTTCACCAATAATCGGATGTCTTATCTCTGTTCCAATTCCAGCCGACTCATTCAATTCGAGCGCTCCGACATATCCTAAATCATGTAATTTAGCTGCCGTCATGAGTGTCTTTTTATCAGCAGCGTCCAATCCGAGGTAGGTTGCAAATTGATCGGCCAAGGCTACTACCCGCGGACTATGATAATACGTATCAGACTCTGATTTCTCTATTCCTCTGATCAATTCATAATAAGTTTCAATAATATTATCAGTCAGTTCATCATTGCGATCTTTGAAATCAATTAAATTTCCAAATACCCCGGATAATCTTTTAACTAATCGATTAACTTCAGGATCATGTTTAACCTGTTCATTTTTGAATCCGAGAAAAATAAATCCGCGTTTCTGATTAAAAGCAAAAGGAGTGATTGTATAACTCCAAATTCCGGATCTGTGCAGTAAATTAGTGAGCTCGTTGACCCTCTCATTACTTCGCTCCATCGTCAGTTTATCATTAAAACGGTAAGCACTGCTGATTTTAACGATAATATCCTGAGGAATTTTATGATTGGCCAACACCATCAATTGATCATTTTGATGCTCAAATATCGCCCCCCCGGCAGCCGAATAATATTGCGAAAGATATTGGATAAAAAAGCGGCTGACTTTATTTATATTAAGGGTTCCAAATCCAAAAGAATCAATTTGCTCAGTTGCATTACTTTCGAATTTGTTGACATCCTTTTTCTTTTCTTCCTCGCTATCGATAATTAGTTTAGATAAGGTACGAGCTACAATCGATATCTTAGCATCCATCGCTTCTGGATGAGCTACAAAAGGACCGACACAATAAATGCCCCAAAAGTCATCTCCTTTATACAGGGGCAGGCATTCACAATTTCCAATACTTAAATTGATTCTGCCAAATCCCTTATATGAATCCTTAAAAGCTATTTTCGTTTGAATATTATTAACTTGCTGTTCAAAAATCGATTCGATATTTACATTAGATTTTCTTTCTTTCTCTATTAAATCACCAGCCTTTCGCAGCTGTTTTTTATTCCGGGGTATGATATGTTGATATAGCAATCGCAATGATTTTTCATTTTGCAGACGATAAACGACATGCACCGGAGCTTCATATAACAGATCGACCCATCTTATGATATTATTGAATTTAGTAGGTCGGATTTGCGATAAGTATTCGGCAGATATATTCCAGAACATCGCCTCTTTTTCTACGGAAAAATCCTCAATCCGAAATGAATCCGATAATTTACCGAATACATTTTGTATATAATTTTTTACATCTCGTATCATAAAATCGATCGGTACTTAATATGCGGAGTAATAGTAATAGTCCATCCTCTTAAAGAATTTAAAAGCAATAAAACCGGTCACGACTGCAAAAACGAACGCTCCAACTGTCATGCCATAAACAGCGTCTTCATAATGAAAGAGTCTACTAAGGACAAAACCTACCACAAAGTTTACAATAATTGCTATAAAAATACTATAAATAACATTTTTAGGACGAGCCAGTGTAAATAAAAACAAGGTATGTAACAGACCGATAGATAAGAATAAATAACCCACACTGGCAATCCAGAAGACTTTATAGGTTATATAACTTGAGAAAAAATCACGAATAACGGTATATCGGTTACCCAAAGGTTTGAAATATAATACCATAAAATAGGATACAATTATCGACACAATCCCCAAAACAATAACTAACAATAACTGGCGAATATAAAACTTGAAGAAATAATCATTAAAATCAGATACACTATCTAAGTGTATTTTACTTTGCAAAGGCATTAACAACTCAGAAAATGTATTTACACTATACTCTAAAACTCCGGCTGTCAAAATCAGACTTAACAATGCCCAGTCCATACCCAACTCATACGGGGTTTTGAACCAAATGATATAGGGTGGAACCGGATTCCCTACCGACCATGCTACAATTCGATCCAGGAATAAGAAGAAAAAGTATAAAAAACCGTACAGGAAATATCGGTAGTTCTCATAATACATTACCTCAAATTTGGGTAATTCGGATGATTGATCCTCCTCATGGAAAAGATGAACTTTCCGTCTGAAATAAATAGCTGAATATCCAAGCATTAAAATGATGGAAAGTAAAAGTCCCATCCATTGAGAGAGATATATGTTCAAATTGAAATAATCCACATTGACGATAACAAGTACTGTACCAATAATTATAGCACCAGCAATAACAATAGTTTCTCTCAATGCATATAAAGCGGCTCCTGCCAGAATCAAAATGCCAATGAGGATCCCGTATATCATGGACAAAATAAACATCCATTGCGGATAAAAAGGAATGAACAAATTGGTAATAAATAAAAGAAAAGCGATAGTAAAAAGTGTTATAACTCCACCAAATACAAAATTACGCGTAATTCTCTGAGATAGTTTATAGTTTTCCATCCCTGCGTAATATGATGATACCCGTCCCAAGACCTGAACAAATCCACCTGTAACAATAAACCCCAACATTGTTCCAATGGCGATAATGGTGGCCTGTGTTACATTAAAATATAAATACGCCCATAATGAATATTTAAAGACGAACAGAGCGACCACTTGCGCCAGAATTGGCAAGACATACATCATGCCATACTTATAATAGCGAAAGAATCGATAGATGCCGTTGAAGAACCGATGAATTTTTCGGGAGAACTCCGATTCCTCCTCTTCTTCGTAATCGATCCGTTGCTGCTCAATTCGTTTTAACTCCTGATAAACAACTTCTGCCACATCAAATATTCCATCCCGGCCATAATCATCACGAACGTCCACATCACGAATTCCCATCGACTCGATGGTTGAGGCCACAGCCCAAACATTAACAGGGTCACCGATCCGATCTCTAACATCATGGATCAGTTCCTGAATATTTTGTTCTTTTATGTCAGGGGCATCCGCTATCATTTGCAACTATCAGTCAGATAAATAATCTAATAGCTTATTTACCGACTCTACTCTCACATTATATTTTAAAGGTTTATTAGGTCTATTGATAAAATTCATATAGGTATCATAATAGGTTTGCGTCGTATTATTTTCGTTAAAATTCAGAATAATACGTTCTCTTGCTGAACGGCCTAATCGAATTCGCAGATTATTATTTTTCAATAAGCTTATTACAGCAACTGCAATCTGGTGAGGATTATGTGGTTTACATAAAATACCATCATCACCCACAATTTCACTCACCCCACCAATATCAGTGGTTACAACAGGACGGCCACAACACATAGCTTCCAT
>DATFMK010000837.1:0-2121 GCA_035267005.1 Balneolales bacterium | reverse complement strand
ATTTTGTATACACTATGAGATGTTTTGCCTAATTCCATAATGGCGGTATTATAGCACCGCCTTTCTCCCCGCCGCAAGCGGACGGGGTATTAAAAATCATAATAAAATATAGTTTCCCAAGTCCTTCGCAGCATAGATGTGATAATTTGTAGTGTTTGTTTTGGTATGTTCGATATATTTTTTAGCTTTTTCTAAAATTCTGGGATTAATACGTTGAGCAAGTTCATATTCTTTTTCTTCAATTGATATTCTTAATGCACTTTGAGGGTCTAATTTGTAACCAGGTATTTCTATTACATAATCTATGCCGCCAAACTTTTCATAGACTGCTTCCGGATCTTTTACAAAAAAATCATTGGCTAAACACAAAGCATCAATTAATAATCCAAGTGTTAAGATTGGTAAAAATATGTGTATTCGATATTTTCCCACCTTCAATTCTTTCATTCTAACGTGCTGGTCACGGACGGCGGTCTTTGCGCGTCCTTACCAGCAGCATGTTCTACGAGTTCATTTCATTTCTTTTTCAATTTATCCGATTCTATAAAACCAATCGAACGTGTTTTCCCTTTGGGTTTTGGGGTATCAATCAATTTACGTATTTCACGGACCAATTCAATCAAGATCTCGTCATGATCACTCACACGTGTTTCAAGCTGACTGACTTTCCTCGACAGTTTTTCGTTTGTCAAAGCCATTTCACGGAGTCGAACGAAGGTTCTGACGATAAAGACACTCATTTTGTTTGCTTGGGATGAGTTCAGAATATTTGCTGCTTGCAAGGTTCCGTGTTCCGTAAAAACAAATGGGAGTTTCCGCCGTCCGCCCCAGCCGGAACTTGATGTCGCAATTTGCGATTTCAAGTTTTTGAATTCCTCCTTGGTCAATTGGAACATAAAATCATCAGGAAACTTTTCGATATTGCGTCGTACTTGTTCATTCAGCCGTCTGGTCTCTACACCATATAGTTTGGCCAGATCGGAGTCCAAAATCACATTTTCCCCGCGAATCACCATTATTATTTTCAATATCCGCTTCTCTGGAATGAGATCTTTCGATTTGGCAGACATAATAATTGTTATCCTTTTTTTGACGGAGAACGCCCCGCCTGACCAGCGGGCGCGGTTTTTAGCCCGTCTGTGTCCAGGCGGATGTTATACATTGCTACACTATCTATTCATCCATCTTGAAAACCGTGGATTATTCTTTAATTCGCTCAGAATCCGATTATTTTCTTTGGAAAGAGAACTCATTTTTTGGGGAAAATTATCAACTAAAGTAACTATTGGAAATTCATCGGCAATTTTTGCTAACAAATCAAGAACACCTAAAGCTACATTGCCTACCCACCACAACCGCTGTTTGGTCATGAGTTTGTCATGAGAGTCAAAGAATTGATTACCAATATTGTTTCCATTTAAATATGTGTTTTGCGAGGTCGGTAGGATGCTTGCGTGTGCATAGCTATCATTTATCACATCTTTCATTTTTTTGATTTTATCAGAATGGTCTTTATAGTTTTTTTCGAGCCAATTATAAGCTTTTTTATTCACCTTTTCTTTCACATATAGGATGTCATGTTCATCTATAGTGCAAAATGCATTTTGGTCCGTTTCAAATAGGGCATAGGCGGCTAATGAGGCATTCTCAAGAGTCTGTCTCAGCATCATATGAAACTGTACGTCATGATCCCTAAGCGCAGACAAGAGGCATAGAACGAGTGACTTTTGAATTTGCGACAAGAATAGCGAGAAAACGTATGCTATGGGCTTAACACTCGAAATAAAAGACCATGTAAAAAAAACCAAGTCGTGGGCATTGATATAATCGAGGCCAAACTCTGACTGGGCATTTTCAACTAAAGAATGTTCTTCCTTCGATAAATCCAACAGAGTTATTTTCATTTTTCCATTTCATGTATAACTTCCACATAACCAGATGGCAATGAAGCGCAGCGGAATTGCCAGTCCGAGTTGATGTGGTTCGGCTAAACTGGTTTCATTTTGTATGTGATTATTCGCTATATTCGGGATAGTGCTTTTGCATGCACTCTGGACAAATGCTATGGCTTATGTCAGCTTGTAAATGTTTATGGATATATACATCAACTCGTTCCCAGTA
>DATFMK010000836.1:0-7455 GCA_035267005.1 Balneolales bacterium | reverse complement strand
AGTGGATTTGTTTAAAGTAATCAATTTGGAATACTTCGACCACATTTGGTCTACATACAAAACCGTTTTTAGAAAAGGTATAAGATGTTTGATATTTGTACTGACAGCAGATATGAAAATATTAAAGAGGAATTACGTTTTCCGTCTTCCATTATTCAATTTTAACAGTGGCTCCCAAAAAAATAATTTGTTTTACAAACTTACCTTGGTGCGGGAATAACAGATTAATTATTACCAATTAGAATAAAAGGTGACCAGTAGATAGGAGCTGAGTATTGAGAGTTAAGAATCATCTCTTTTTTAGCTTTGCAAAGAGAGGAGTAAATTTTGTGTCGTTTCAACAAATTAGAATAAAAGTGAATCATTAATTGTGAGGTGGATCGATCACTGACATTCCATAGGGAAACGATCAGATTGTTTGCTCCGGCATAGATGAACGAGCGTGCCAGCCCCGTGATGCCCTCACCCTTAACGTATTTTCCCATTGCGGTCTCACAGGCACTTAGTACCACTAATTTGGCGTTCAAATTCAAATTATAAATTTCACTTGAATAGAGAACGCCGTCATTAACTGATTTATGGTTTCGAGCCAAAATGATCCCAGACATACTGGGATTTTTTTCATCAATAAAGGCATGTGTGGCTAAATGAATATATTTGTATTCGGAAATTTTCGGTGATTTTAAAATCGATTCAGTAGCTTTATTTCTTAGATAAACAGTTGATTCGTCATAGGGAAGCCATTTAAAAAATCCTCTGTTTTTTTGAAATAGATGATAAATATCTTTGACTTCATGTGCGGAGGCCAGTAACGGACTTAAATGATTTAAGGAGTCTCCCCGAACCGCATAATAATTTACGGAATGGTTATGTTTTTGATCAAATACCGGTGCCATCCCTAAAAATTGATGGCTGTCGTGAATGGTACTCCGGCTTTGGAGCTCCTCCAATAAAGAAGTTGAATAGGTGTAGCTAATAGTATGGGAGAGAATAAGATAAGGTAGTTTTCTATAAATGGAATAATCTGCATTTTTTACTGATGGCGGTTTTTTTGTTAAAAGTGCTTCAAATGGCAGATAACCCAAAAGTCCTTCGGGGATAATTATTAATCTCTTGTGCGCGATAAGGTTACTCTCTGGATATATAAGTGTTTTATATAAGTCGAATGCATTAGTAGCATACAGCTTATAATTATTACTTGTAATCCCCTTTCTGACAGCGATAATCTTCTTATTAAAATTGGAAGATAACTTCTGTTTAAATATCTGAAAGTTGTGATGGGTAATGACAAAAATATATAGGGTACTGTCCCCTTTAAAGTAACTGACTATAGCAGATTTTTTATCAACGATATTTCGTTGAATATGAGTAACTGATATTTTAGGAATATCATATTTTAGGTGATAATAACGAGGATATTCCTTCTCCAGACGTCGAATAAATGCGTGATAGGCCCGATTTCCAGCAAATAATTTATCCTGCCAATGATTGATTTTGGTGGAATCAGCTTTGTCTTTTTTGTTTAATTCTTCTTCGAGATGATTATTATAATAAGTGAGGTTTTCTTTAAGTTTCTTTTCTTTTTTCAGCAATCGAATTGGAATTCCGGCATATTTCTTGGCTTTGGAATCTATTATCGATTCCAATAAAACATTTGATTTGCTACGCTCCGAAAAAACGAAAGCCAATTTTTTATAAGCTGGATTATGTGTCTTATCATAAAGTTCGAGTGTGGCTCTGATCCCCTTTTCAAATATTTTAAAGGAAATTTTTCCCAGGAATAATTTCGAACCTTTGGTTTTATATCCTTCCCTCATCTTATTAATTAAAAGGGTGATCGTATTGTACGTTTTTACGGATAATTTTAAATCCTGAATATGTTCTTTATTTGAATTATACCGCAAATACAGTGCATTTGCCTTATCTTTTAATGCCGTTAGTAGCGAGTTTTTGGATCGGATATCATTCAGATGAGGATTATCATTTAAATTTTCGCTGTGAAAATCAGGTACGAGAGACATTAGTGAGCGCTGATAGAAATCCAATGCTTCATCATATTTCTTCTCGGATTGATAAACTGTCCCAATATTGATCAGTGTCTTTGCAGTATAAGGATGATTAAATCCAAGCGAATTAATGTTGATCTTTAATTCTTTAGCAAAATATTTTATCGCGTTAGAATAACGTTTTTCCTTTTGATATACATTGCCTATACCATCGTAGGAAGCGGAAACTCTGGGACTATTCGACCCATATAAATTGCGTTTGATTCGTAATGCTTTTTTGTAATAGTACAAAGCACGATCATAGTTTTTGTTCTCCTCATAAATCGAACCAATGTTGACATAAGCAACGGCGACATTATTATTGTCCGGCCCTAATTTATGAAGTTTGATTTCTAAAGATCGGCGGAAATATTGGATGGATGTTTTATAATTCTTTTTGTAATAATAAATGGCACCGATATTATTATACAAGACCCCCACTTTGAGATGATCAGGACCCAACTTCTTCAGAAAAATTCTCAGAGATTTTTTATAGTAGTCGAGTGCATTGTCTAAATCACCTAAACGTATATAAATACTGCCAATATTATTATACGTTACAGCGATATCTGGATGATTTTTACCCAGAATCTGTATACTTGTTTTTAAATCTTTTTTGTAGTAATTAAGTGACTTGTTGTAATTACCAATTGCATTGTTGACGATACCCAAATTATTATATATATCTGTAATAATACTGGATTTTGGCGGCAAGATAGCTAATCCCAGCCTTTCAGCTTGTAGTAAATAATCAAGAGCTAATTTATAATTTCCCTGATCAGAATAATAAGATCCTATTTCATTGAATATATTAGTTAAGGTTTTTAATTGAATAAGATGATTGTTTTGATAAATCTGAAGTGATTTAGTGTAGTAATATTTTGTTTTCTTGTTTTCTTCTTTGGCTTGATAGACCCTCCCTAAATATTCATAAATCTTACATTTAGCTACGGCTTTTATGTGGGATTGATGATGTTTTAAAAGGTTTTTAATTAGATGAACAGAATGCAATGCTTTAGTAAAATCGCCTTTTCCTGCATATACATGGGCAATATGCGCTTCACTTAATGCCATCTCTCCAATATTATGTTTCTGATTGTAAATATTATAGAGTCGTTTAAAGTCTAAAATTGAAGCATTGTAATGAGCTTCACGATATTGGCGTTTGGCTTTTCGAGTAAGGCGATTTATTAATGCCGTATCTGATTTAACATGATAAAATGTATGATGAGCGATTATCTTATTCTTTACAGTTTCCCCATGAGCAACTGAAGCATAATTTCCTACTAAAAAAAAAGTTAGCAGAGAAAAGACCGTAAAAAACTCCGACCGGTGATTCTGTATACCCATCTTAATGCAAACCCTATATAACTATGCTTATAACTAAAGTACAATGTTACCAAATATTTGTGAACACGACCTCTTTGCTAAAGTACAATTCTAACCTTAAAAAATCACAGGTGTGTTTAATATTCGTATAAATTCTAATTGATTTATCTTAACATGTATATATGGAAGGCTATGCAAAACCGCTCTTTTACCCAATATTTGCATTTATACGACCTTGAAATCCTCGAATATGGTTAATATGCTCCGGTTCCGAAGTCGCTCAGGTTTTGCTATTGAACAAAATTCCTGATATTGCAAAGTTTTTATATACTAATGAGGTGATTAGAATTTTCTAACGTTGTAAAGTATTTGTAGCAGGGTAATTCTGTTAGAATACGATATCTCTCTATCTGAGTGTATTCGTTGTCTGGGTTTATTAATCTAATCCCATCTGTCCAAAACGATTATAATAAAGCTAGAAGCGTCACCCAACTATTAAGGATTTTCTTATTAAAGTAATAATTCGTGTGGGGCGTTTCTAAGCTTTTATAGATGGCCCCACCATTTAGGTGGAGCCCATCAGCAAAGGGGTCATCATGATATCACAAGGTTTATCGAATTTTAAAATGGAATCGTCCCAAGTTTTAACCCAACTGTTGGATTTACATCGATGGGCTCCACTCCATGCTTTTCCGGAGTGGGGTCCATCTTTCTCGCCTCTTTGTCAAACCACATCTGAGAACGCTACCGGTACCGGACAAGACTTTTGAACTGCCACGAATAAATAATTTTCAACCGATTCAGGGAGTTTTAATCCATTGGGGGATTGATCGTTCAAAATTTAAAAATCTGTCCAAAATAAACTGATTATGCTTAATTTTTAAATTTAAAAAAACGTTTTGGACGGCTTTATTAATCTAATCTATAAATTTTTTACCTGCTCGCTATTATTTAAAGATGTGTTGTTCAGAGGAGCGATTGGCAAAAAAGAAGGACATCTAATATCTGATGTTTCTTATTATGGTATTTAAAGATGCAAACACCTCTTTATAATTATTTATCTATCAATATGGTATCACTATGAGAAAAAAAATATAATTTTCATACTTAGGTTTATATCATTTTAGTGGTTTCACTAACTTGATCTCACCTATAAATAACAATTTGGCTAAAAGAACTCTACGAAAATATAAGATATTGTATCAACGGGTACAGTATGCACCAGTCATCAAATTAATATTCCGTTTTACTTAATTAACGTGAGTTCGATGTAATTCTATGCATAAATATGAATTTATTTTGTTCCATATTCATGTTTATAAGATCTCTCACCCAAAAAGCGGGTTCGAGATGACGCCACTAAATGTTTTTTTTAATTTCACCATTATTTATCGCCGATTCGCGTCATTTCGACTGGAGGGAGAAATCTTCAGAGTGAAGTAGCGATTAAAAACGCTATTTAAAAAGATTTTATCGCGAACTCACGTTAATTACGATAATTTCTCGCCGAACAAAGCATTCACAAAAGATTCGCGATCGAAAATCTGCAGGTCGTCAATTTGTTCGCCAACCCCAATATATTTAACCGGAACATTTAGTTCTGATGATACCCCAATAACGATTCCACCCTTAGCGGTGCCGTCAAGTTTAGTAAGTGCCAGACCGGTTATGTCGACTACACTGGTGAAAGCCTTAGCCTGCTGCAGGGCATTTTGTCCGGTAGAAGCATCTAAAATTAATATCACTTCATGAGGTGCTCCATCTACCACTTTTCCCATCACCCGTTTAATTTTACCAAGCTCATTCATCAAAGCTGATTTATTATGTAGGCGTCCGGCCGTATCCACTAAAACGACATCGGCATTACGGGCTTTGGCTGCGGCAACGGTATCGTAAGCCACAGCGGCCGGATCCGCACCCTGACCCTGTTGAATGATAGGAACATCGGCTCTCTCACTCCAGATGGTGAGCTGGGATACAGCGGCGGCCCGAAAGGTATCGGCTGCACCGAGTATGACGGATTTTCCAGCTTTTTTATACAAATTGGCTAATTTCCCAATAGTCGTCGTTTTTCCTACTCCATTGACTCCAACTACCAAAATGACATGTGGTTTGGTAGGAAAAGAAGCATCAAATTCAGCGGGTTTATCAGGACTGTTGTCTTTTAAAAGGGCAATAATCTCATCTCTCAGAATCTTTTGTAATTCTGAGGTAGAAACATATTTATCACGAGCTACCCGGTCTTCAATACGGTGAATAATCTCAAGGGTGGTAGAAACGCCGACATCGGAAGTAATCAGGATCTCCTCCAATTCATCAAGTACTTCGTCGTCAACCTTATCCTTACCGACGACTGCTTTACTGATTTTACTCAATAATCCGCTACGGCTTTTCTCAAGTCCCTTTTCGAGTTTTTCCTTTTTTTTGAGTCCTAATTTGTCTAATAATCCCATGAAAATTCTCTGTAAATATTATGTATTAATTAAAATCCGCTCCTTTTAAAATAAGTACAAATCGGCGCAAGTAGTCTGCTAATGAGTAAATCATTGCCACCGCTGCAATCCACATGAGAACGGTATGTAATTGATCGTAATTCGCCATATAAAATACGGATAACCAGTATAAAACGATCAGATTAATAGTGATTTTTCCCGGCCAGGCCGACATTGGTATCTTTCCTCGTCTGTGGCGGACAAACATGGCACCAGAGGCTATGATGACATCACGTGCTATCAGGAAATAAAAAAACCACCAGGGGATCCATCCGATAATAACTAAATAAGCAAACAAGGAAAGTGCAGAAATTTTATCAGCCAGTGGATCCAGCGTTTTTCCTAATTCTGAGATCTCGTCCGTCATCCGGGCAACAATTCCATCCAGATAATCCGATAATACTCCATAGATGATCAAAAGGTTTACGGCCCATGTTGTCTGCATTCCCGCCTGATAGTGCAGATAAATAATAGGTGCAGCGATTACGATCCGCGATAACGAAATTAGATTCGAGATCGTGAAAATTTTATGACGAACCCTGAATTTTTTTCCGTCAATATTTCCGATTGCCTGCAACAGAATTTCCTTATATCTATTAACTTAAATACAATTTGAGGTACGATCTTAATTAATGGAGCCGATAAAATAGCAACAAATTCTTTTGGGATCCTTTAATATAAGAAAGTACCTGCTGAATAGTTATCCTATAACGAGTAAGAACGTAATCTCAATATAAAAATACGAAAAGCGAGTAACATTTTAATGAAAAACCCTGGAAAACTATTAGAACGTAAATTAAACTCACGTCCGGTATTTTCCGGCCGATTGTTACATGTGTATAAAGACACTGTTGAACTGCCCAATGGAGAAAAAACAACAAGGGAATATATAAAACATCCCGGGGCCACGGCGGTTTTACCCGTCTATCAGAATGGGGATGTTATGCTTATCAAACAATTTCGATACCCGTTATCACAAATTTTTTATGAAGTGCCCGCCGGTAAGATTGATGCGGGTGAAGATCCTGAAACCACCGGAATACGAGAGTTGAAGGAAGAAACGGGATTGGTCTGTAATCATTTAACGTATATTGGTCATTTTTATCCGAGTATCGGTTATACAGATGAAATTATTCACCTTTATATCGCATGGTCGATCGAGGAAAAAGAGAATAATACCGACGATGATGAATTTTTAATTCCCGTACGTATTCCTTTTAAAGAAACGATTCAAATGGTCCATAGAGGAGAAATTTCGGACGGAAAATCAATTATCTGCTTATTACGCGCCTGGGACTGGTGGGAGAAAAATAACCCGACTTATTCAAGCAAATAATAAAAATGATACCTATATAATGGTTAAAAAAGAACCTATGTAAATTAAGATCAACCTCGATTTTGAGGACGCTAAAAAAGCTGCGAATTTTGGCCGTGCTCTGCGCTGAATTTAAAAATGCTTGATCAACGTACCACTGTACGTTTCATGCACATTTTTAATCTCGAAAGCTTTCGGGACACGACAAAATTTCTTGGTGAATAATCCGGGTTATTCTCTTTGATTATTGTGGTTAAACAATCCGATCACATTC